>NZ_JBHWDV010000051.1:24565-49149 GCF_042734445.1 Streptomyces sp. NPDC059649 | reverse complement strand
AGCGAAGCAGTCCACACAACCGGCCCCGGAGGTCCGTCACCGCACCCGACAACCACCCGCCCGCCGCAGGCGCCACGGCGAGAAACCACCGCGGCGCCGCAGACAGGTACGTACGCGGCGCCGCCAAGCGCGCAAGGCGTCAGACAGCCGCCGGCACCTGCTCCGTCTCCGCGGACCCGCCCTGCGGGTCCGCGGCCGGCTTGGCCGTAGGCCCGCCCCGCAGCGGGACCTCCTTCAGGAACCAGGCCGCCGCGAAGCCGATGATGCTGACCAGGGCGCCCCACAGGAAGACCTGGTGGGTGCCGTCCGCCACCGCGTGCGCGTACGCGTCCTTGATCATCGGCGGCAGTTCGGACAGGCGCTTGGGGTCCATCTGGGCGCCGCCGGCGGTCATCTTCTCGCCGGCGGCCTTGCCGATCCGCGCGGCCATCGTGGAGTGCAGCTGGTTGGTGAAGATCGCGCCGAGGATCGCGACGCCGAAGGAGCCGCCGATGGTGCGGAAGAGGGTCGCGGACGAGGAGCCGACGCCCATGTCCTTGAGCTCGACGCTGTTCTGGGCGATCAGCATGGTGGTCTGCATCAGGAAGCCCATGCCGGCGCCGAGTACGGCCATGTAGACGCCCGAGGTGAAGCGGCTGGTGTCGGTGTCCATGAGGGACAGCACGGACAGGCCCGCGGTGATCAGGCCGCCGCCGACCACGACGAAGACCTTGTACTTGCCGGTCTGGGTGGTGACCCGGCCGGCGAACAGCGAGACGACCATCATCGCCAGCAGCATCGGCAGCAGCAGCAGGCCGGAGTTGGTGGCCGAGGCGCCCTGCACGGTCTGCTGGAACAGCGGCAGGAAGGTCATCGACCCGAACATCACGAAGCCGACGAGGAAGCCGATGACGGTGACGAGAGAGAAGTTGCCGTTGCGGAAGATGTGCAGCGGCAGCACCGGCTCGGCGACCTTGCGCTCGACGACGAGGAACACGGCCAGGGCGAGGACGCCGAAGATGCCGAGGCCGATGATCTGCGGCGACAGCCACTCGTACTCGGTGCCGCCCCAGGTGGTGATCAGGACGAGGGCGGTGATGCCGAGGGTGAGCAGTGCGGAGCCGACGTAGTCGATGCGGGCCCGGGAGCGCTTCTTCGGCAGGTGCAGCACCGCGGTGACCATGATCAGTGCGACCGCGCCGAGCGGGAGGTTGATGTAGAAGCTCCAGCGCCAGCCGAGGTGGTCGGTGAGGGTGCCGCCGACCAGCGGGCCGCCGATCATGGCGACGGCCATGACGCCGGCCATCATGCCCTGGTACTTGCCGCGTTCCCGCGGCGGGATCAGGTCACCGATGATCGCCATGACGCCGACCATGAGGCCGCCGGCGCCGAGTCCCTGGATCGCGCGGAAGCCGATGAGCTGGCCCATGTCCTGGGCCATGCCGGACAGTACGGAGCCGAAGAGGAAGATCACGATGGACGTCAGGAAGACGCCCTTGCGGCCGTACATGTCGCCGAGCTTGCCCCAGATCGGGGTCGAGGCGGCGGTGGCGAGCGTGTAGGCGGTGACGACCCAGGACAGGTGCTCCAGCCCGCCCAGTTCACCGACGATGGTCGGCATCGCGGTGCCGACGATCATGTTGTCCAGCATCGCGAGGAGCATCGCGATCATCAGCGCGAAGAGCACCGGCCGTACGCTCGCCGGCTGCTTGCCCTCCTGCGCGGTTCCGGGATTCGTCCCGTTTACCGCTATCCGTCCGTCCCCCGTCGGGGTCGCAGGCTGCGACTTCCCCATCACTCACTCTCTCCTACTTACTTGCCGCCCGGCTAGTTCAGTACAGTGAGGAAGGTAGGCCGCTAACTAGCCGGGCGTCAAGTAAGTTTCTGGAGCCCGGTCCTGGGCACGCCTCCACCAGCACCGACGACGCAGGAGAGCACCATGAGCACCGGGCAGACGCGACGGGGGAACACCCGCCAGCGCATTCAGGACGTCGCTCTGGAGCTGTTCTCCGAACAGGGCTACGAGAAGACCTCGCTGCGGGAGATCGCGGAGAAGCTGGAGGTCACCAAGGCGGCGCTGTACTACCACTTCAAGACCAAGGAAGACATCGTCATCAGCCTGTTCCAGGACCTGGCCAGGCCCTGCGACGAGCTGATCGCCTGGGCCGAGGGGCAGCCGCGGACGCTGGAGACCAAGCTGGAGGTGATCCGCCGCTACAACGAGGCGCTGCGGTCGGCCGAGCCGCTGTTCCGCTTCATGCAGGAGAACCAGGCCACGGTGCGGGATCTGAGCATCGGCGAGACGTTCAAGGCGCGCATGCTGACCCTTTTCGGCCTCCTCAAGGAGGACGATGCGGAGCTGACGGATCAGGTGCGCTGCATCACGGCGCTGTTCTCGATGCATGCGGGGATGTTCGCGATGCAGAACGTGGAGGGCGACCCCGAGGAGAAGCGCAGGGCCATCCTCGAGGTCGCCACGGAACTGGTCACGGCGGCAAACCCGCCGAACCGCCGGCCAGCCCGGCCGGATTCAGCTCAGACGGCGTCGCCGTGAGCCCGCAGGAATCCGGTCGGCTCGATGCCCGACCCGTAGTTGGGGCCGGTGCGGACCTCGAAGTGCAGGTGGGGGCCGGTCGAGTTCCCGGTGCTGCCGGACAGCGCGATCTGCTGGCCGGCGCCGACCTGCTGGCCGATGTGGACCTGGATCACTGACAGGTGCGCGTACTGGGTGTAGACGCCGTTGTCGTGCTTGATCACGATGGCGTTGCCGTACGCCGGGCCGTCACCGCCGCCCCAGGGGCCGGCCTTGATGACGGTGCCCTTGTGGACGGCCTTGACCGCGGTACCGCTCGGCACGACGAAGTCCTGGCCACTGTGGTTGTGCGCCCAGTGGCTGCCGGCCAGACCGAAGGTCGAGCCGAGGACGTAGTGGTCGACCGGCTTGACCCAGGCGTCGGCCTTCTTGGCCACGTCCTTCTTGGCCTTGGCCGCGGCGGCCTTGGCGTCGGCGGCGGCCTTGGCCTGGGCGTCGGCCTGCGCGCTGACCGTGGAGCCGACGTGCGAGGTGAGGCCCGTCAGACCACCGTCGGCGGCCGAGGCGGCACCGGCGCCGAGCGCGACGGAGACACCGAGACCGGCGGCGACCACGGCGGCCCGGCGGCCGAGCAGGGACTTCGCGGTCTTCGGGGTACCGGCGGAGTTCTTGGAACGGTGAAGGGCGGCGAACTTCGACATGCGGGTTTTTTCCTTCCGGAATTCGATCAGGAAGATCAGGGCGATCGGAGAGATCAGGAATTTCGCGACTTCCCGGCTGCGGACCGGTAGCGCCATTCCTTGGTAACCGGTCGGGGCCAACCCGCCAAGACCCCTCCGCTACTAAGCGGGCCCGTACAAAAGCCATGCGGAAAGTGCCTCTTGCCTTCCGCCCGGACTTTTGCATGATCGGGGCGAACTACCTCATTCCGGACAGCTGACGGATCCGCCAAACCACCACTGATCAGGGCTTTTACCCGGTCGTTGCCCAGGTGGGAATGGCGCCCGCACCCCCGTCGCCACCCCACCCCGCCCCGGCCCCGGAAAACCCCCGCACGCCCACCCACCCCTTCCCCTAATTCCGCTAGTAGGGCCATAATCGGCTGTGCGCCATGTCACTGCCGACCCGGTTTCTTTGTGACCTGGATTACCCGGACGGTGTGACCTGGATTACCAAAAAGGTGTGACCCGCATTACTGGCGGGCCCTGCGGCCGTTATTGCGGAGCGGCTGTCGAGGCCCACGGGATGGCGATTTCGTGACCGCCGCCACACCGCCCCGGCTAGCCTGGCCCCACGACAACACCGGTCAGCTCACCGGTCAGCTCACCGGCCACATCACCGGCCACGGGGGAGGCGGCGCGCACGATGGACCCGTCAGCAGTGGGCCTACGGCTCGCGTCCGGTGCGGTCGCGCCGCTCGTACGGAAGCTCTTCGTCCAGGACGGGCCGGGCGCCGGCCTCGTCCCGGCCCCCGTACGGATCTCCGCCCTGGTGTCCTTCACCGGCGAGCAGCGCACCCTCACCCGCAAGGACCTGCAGAAACTCGCCGCGGAGCTGGTCCGGCGGGCGTTACGCGGCTGCGGCCCCGGCGAGCGGCCGGTCCCCGACGACGAGGAGCAGGCGGTGGCCGGCGCACTGGCCGCCACCCTGCACGCCCTCGGCGACCTCGACATGGACGACGTCCAGGCCGTCCGGCTCGGCGCCCCCGCCCTCGGCGACCGCCTGCGCGCCGCGGCCCCGTCCGCCGCCCGCGGCCTGTCCCGGGACGCCGAGCTGCTGCACCACGCCCTGCTCGACACCGCCTGCCTGCACATCGTGCACTTCTTCACCCAGCGGTCGGCGTTCGTCGCCCGCACCCTGGTCCAGCAGAGCCGCAGCCTGGACGGCCTGATCGCCACCATGGACACGTTCCTCGAACGGCACCCGTCCCCGAGGGCGGCGGACCTCGCCTTCGAGCGCAGCTATCTCACCTATGTGGCGCGCAAACACAGCCGGCTCACCATCTACGGCATCGATCTGACCCACTCCCCGGACCGGTGGCCGCTCGACGCCGCGTACATGAGTCTCGCGGCGACGCCGGCCGCCGGGCGCGGGCCGAGGACCCCCGGCCCGTGGGAGGGGGACGGCACCCACCCGGCCGGCGCCCCGGCCCCGCTCCCCGCCGACCAGGCACTGGCCGGCCGCGACCGGGTGCTGCTGCGCGGCGTGGCCGGCTCGGGCAAGAGCACCCTGGTGCAGTGGCTGGCCGTCTCCTGCACCAAGGCCCCCGGCGAGACGCCCCTCCCCCACCTCTACGGCCGGATCCCGTTCGTCCTGCCGCTGCGCACCCTCACCCGCGACGGCGCGCCGCTGCCCACCCCGGACCGCTTCCTGGCGGCCGTCGGCTGCCCGCTGTCCGGCGCCCGGCCCGACGGCTGGACCGACCGGGTCCTGGCCTCCGGGCGGGGCCTGCTCCTCGTCGACGGCCTGGACGAGATCCCGGACCGCGAGCGCGACCGGGCCCGGCGCTGGCTGCGGGATCTGCTCGACGCGTTCCCCGCCAACCTGTGGCTGGTCACCACCCGGCCGTCCGCGGTGCGCGACGACTGGCTCGCCTCCGACGGCTTCGACGAGCTGACGCTGGCGCCGCTGCGCCGTGCCGAGGTCACCGCGTTCATCGGCCGCTGGCACGACGCGGCCCGCCGCGACGCCGAGGACCCCGCCCGCCTCGACGCGTACGAGCAGTCCCTGCTGGCCGCCGTCCACACCAAGCAGGACCTCGCCCGGCTCGCCACCAACCCGCTGATGTGCGGGCTGATCTGCGCCCTGCACCGCGACCGGCGCGGCTATCTGCCCACCGGCCGCAAGGAGCTGTACGACGCGGCGCTGGTCATGCTGCTCTCCCGCCGCGACCGCGAACGCGATATGGCCGCCCCCACGGGCATCGAGCTGAACGACGAGCCGCAGATCCAGTTGCTGCAGCGGCTGGCGTACTGGCTGATCCGCAACGGCCGCACGGAGCTGGACCGGGAGCGGGCCGAGCGGATCGTCGGCGAGGCGCTGCCGGCGGTGCCGGCGGCCGCCCGGCAGGGGGACGCGGCGGCCGTGCTGCGTCATCTGCTGCTGCGCAGCGGACTGCTGCGCGAACCGGTGGCCGGGTCGGTGCAGTTCGTGCACCGCACGTTCCAGGACTACCTGGGCGCCAAGGCGGCCGTCGAGGACGGTGACATCGGGCTGCTGGTGGCGCATGCGGAGGACGCCCAGTGGGAGGACGTGATCCGGATGGCGGTGGCCCACGCCCGCCCCCGCGAACGGGCCGAGCTGCTCCGGGAGTTGCTCACCCGCGGGGACTCCGCCGCCGACCCGCCGACCCGGCTGCGGGTGCATCTGCTCGCCCTGGCCTGCCTGGAGCATGCGACGGAACTCGACCCGGCCGTGCGGGAGGAGGTGCATGCGCGGGCGCGGGCGGTCCTGCCGCCCCGGAGCCGGGAGGAGTCGCGGCTGCTGGCCTCGGTGGGGCCGCTGGTGGTGGAGCTGCTGCCGGGGCCGGACGGCTTGGAGGACGACGAGGCGCAGGAGGTGGTGGCGACGGCGGCGCTGGTCGGCAGCGATGCGGGGCTGGAGGTCATCAAGCGGTTCCGCGGTCATCCGGCACCCGGCGCGCGGGTGCAGCTCGCCGCTTCCTGGACGGCTTTCGACACCGACCGGTATGCCCAGGACGTGATCCGGCACCTCGACGAGGAGGTGACGATCACCGTCGGGTCCCTCGCCGAGCTGCGCACGCTCAAGGCGCTCGGAGGCCGTCAACGCATCGTGGTGAGAGGCTCTTTCACCGCCCGCGAGCTTCTCGACGAGCTGGTTCACGAGCGCCTCAGGAGCCTGACGCTCCAGGAGAATCCGGAGATCACCGACCTCGGCTTCCTCCGTGAGTTCCCGAATGTGGAGTGGCTGTCGCTGTGGGGGTGCCCCGCGGTCGAAGACCTCACCCCGCTTGCGGACCTCGGCCTCCGCACGCTGAACCTCTCCATGCCGCCGGAACAGGACCTGCCGACCCCGCCCGGACTCGATACGCTGACCGGCCTCACCGGCCTGGGCCTCTACTCCCGACTGCCGGACGGCACCGCGGCGCTGCCCGCCGGTGCCCCACTGACCTTCCTGGCGACCGACCAGCCCCTCGGAACCGAGCTCGCCGGTCTGGTCTCCCGGCCCAGCCTGCGCACGCTGTACCTCGCTCGGCTCACGGATGCCTTCGACGAGGGTCAATGGGCCGAGGTGGCATCGCTTGAGAAACTGCGCTGGCTGTCCGTGGGCCTGGCGTCCGACCAGGTGTCCTTGCAGCTCCCGTCGGGACTCCGGATCCCCCAGGTCACCGGCCTCAGCCTCCTCAACCCGGCGCGGGTGCCCGCACCCCGTCTGAGCACGCTGCTGGACACCCTCCTCCCGGCCTTCCCTCACCTGCGCCAGCTCAACGTCTACGGCGCGATCGGCACCCCGATCGCCCTCCCACCCCTGACCGGCCTGTCCGACCTGCGGGAAGTCGGTCTCTTCGACCTCCGCCCCGACCCCCTTCCCGACCTCCCGCCCGGCGCCCGACTCACCCTCCGTCCCCGCCCCCGCGCCTAGGCTGGTCGGGGTAGCCGCTCAACCTCCCTGCCCGGTACCGCAGTTACGGGAAGTCCATGGATCCCACGAGTCTCGCCGCCCGTCTCGCCCCGCACACCGTCGATCCCCTCGTCCGCAAGCTGTTCCGTACCGACGGGCCGGCCACCGAGCTGGTCGGCCGGCCCGTTCCGATCGCGCTGCTGGTGTCGTTCACCGGCGAGAAGCCGGAGTTGAGCGGGTCCGGGCTGGACGACCTCGCCGGGTCGCTCGTCGAGCAGGCAACGGGTGGCGAGGACCCGGACCTGTCCGCCGCGCTGGCCCGTACGCTGCGGGCGCTCGCCGAGACCGGGATGGACGACGTGGACGCGGCGCGGCTGCTGCCCGCGGAGTTCGCCCGCCGGCTGTGCGCGCGGGTGCCCGGGGCCGCCCGCCGGCTGACGGGGGACCGTGCGCGGCTGTACGGGCTGCTGGTGGACGTGGTGGCCCGGCACGTCCTGTACTTCCTCACCCGGCGGTCGCCGTACGTGGCGCACACCCTCGCCGAGCAGACCCGTACGCTCGCCGAGCTGATCCACGGGCCGGCCGCCGCGGCCGGCGCACCGCCGGAGCGTGCAGCCGTCGAAGCCGTCACCGGCCCCGAGGGCGCCGCCGGCCCCGTCGGCCCCGTCGGCCGCGGCGTCGATGAGGGTGCCTTCGAGGAGGAGTACGCCCGGCGCACCGCCGCCCTGCACAACCACCTCACCATCTACGGCATCGATCTCGCGCACTCCCCGGACAGCTGGCCGCTGGACGCCGCCTATCTGGGGCTGCAGTGCGAGCCGGGGTCCCCGGAGGACGAGCCGCCGCTGCCCGCCGAGCGGGCGCTGGCCGGGCGGGAGCGGGTGCTGGTGCGCGGGGTGGCCGGGTCCGGCAAGACGACGCTGCTGCAGTGGCTGACCGTCGCCACGGCCCGCGACGAGCTGCCGGAGGCGCTGGCGGAGCTGCGCGGCCGGGTGCCGTTCCTGCTGCCGGTGCGCCGCTTCGCCCGGGCGGGGCTGCCCGACCCGGAGACGTTCCTGGACGCGGTCGGCGATCAGGACGCGGACCGGGCGCCGGCCGGCTGGGCGGCGCGGGTGCTGGCCGAGGGGCGGGCGTTGCTGCTGGTCGACGGGGTCGACGAGGCGCCGGAGGAGGAGCGGGAGCAGTTGCGCCGCAAGCTCGGCGAGTGGACCGGCCGCTTCCCGGGCAACGTCTGGATCGTCACCTCCCGGCCGTCCGCGGTGCCCGGCAACTGGCTGGCCGACGAGGGGTTCGGGGAGGTGGCGCTGGCGCCGATGAGCCGGGAGGACGTCGCCGCGTTCATCCAGCGCTGGCACCGGGCCGCGGCCCAGCAGCGCCCGGCCGACCTCGACCGGCTCGCCGAGTACGAGCGGACGCTGCTCAACGCGGTGCGGATCACCCGCGATCTGGGACGGCTGGCGACCAATCCGCTGATGTGCGGGCTGCTGTGCGCCCTCCACCGCGACCGGCGCGGTTATCTGCCGCACGGCCGCAAGGAGCTGTACGACGCGGCGCTGTCGATGCTGCTGGAGCGGCGTGACCGGGAGCGGGCGATGGGGGCGCCGGACGGGGTGGAGCTGACCCGGCAGCCCAAGATCCAGCTGTTGCAGAAGCTCGCCCACTGGATGCTGATCCACGGCCGTTCGGAGATCGACCGGGCGACGGCGGTCGCGACGCTGGCGGAGCATCTGCCGGCGATACCGGACGCCGCGCGGCAGGGCGGGCCGGAGGAGGTGTTCCGGCATCTGCTCAACCGGACCGGGCTGCTGCGGGAGCCGACGCCCGGCACCGTGGACTTCGTGCACCGCACGTTCCAGGACTATCTGTCCGCGCGGGCGGTGGTGCAGCGCCACGATTTCACGCTGCTGCTGGAGCACGCGCACCACGACGCCTGGGAGGACGTCATCCGGATGGCGGTGGCGCTGGCCCGGCCGGACGAGTGCGCGGCGCTGCTGGACGGGCTGCTGGCCCCGCATGCGGGCGTGCGGGCCGCGGAGGCCCGGCACCGCAAGCTGCTGGCGGCGGCCTGTCTGGAGCACGCCACGGAGCTGGATCCGGCGGTCCGGGCGCGGGTGCAGCGGTTCACCCGGGACATGGTGCGCCCGGGGACGCCGTCGGCGGCGCGGGCGCTGGGCTGGATCGGGCCGATCGTGCTGGAGATGCTGCCGGACCCCGCGGACGTGCCGGACCAGGAGGCGGTGCTGCTGGCGATCACCGCCACCTCGATCGCGGACGATATGGCGATCGACTATCTGACGGGGTTGCGCCACCGGGCGCACCACGACATCCGGGCGCAGCTCGCCGGGGCCTGGCGGCGCTACGACACGGCCCGCTACGCCCGCGAGATCATCGCCCACCTCGATCCGGCCGAGCTGTATTTCCCGGTGTCAGGCCCGGAGGAGCTGCAGGCCCTGCGCCGGCTGGGCGGCCGTCCGCATCTGCGGATCGCCGGGTTCTTCACGCCGGACCAGCTGGTCGAGGGCATCGCGCCGGCCGGGGGTCTGACCCGGCTGTGGCTCGCGTACGACCTCGGCGTTTCGATGGAGTGGCTGTCCGCGTTTCCGCATCTGGAGACGTTGCGGATCGGGCGTCGTATTCCGCCGGTGCACGGGGTTCCGGAGGGAATTCGGGTGGTGCGGCGGTAATCACCGGAGCTAATGGTTCCGGAAGAGCGCGGAAGCGCCCGGGAAGCATCACGGAAGTTCCGCGGAAGAGTCGGGCAGGTGCGACGGAACAATGGCATCGGCCGCGTCCGGTGTCTCCTCCGCATCTACTGCATCGTGCGTATCCGTCGTATACCGAGCCGGCCCTATACGGAGACGCGGAACTATACGGAGACGCGGAACGGGGACGGAAACGGAACTGCCCGGAATCGTTTCGTACGATTCCGGGCAGTTCCGGTGCACCTGCTCCGTTTTATTCGGTTGGGGCGCTATGGCCGCTTTGTGCGGTGAGGTGTTTCCGCTCAGGCGTCCTTGCTCAGGTTGGGACCCGAACCACCGGTCGCGGACTCGATCGGCGGGGCGTCCGGCAGGGCCGACTTCTCCTCGCCGCGGAAGGTGAACTTGGCGCTTTCACCCTCGCCCTCGGTGTCGACGACCACGATGTGGCCCGGACGCAGCTCGCTGAAGAGGATCTTCTCCGAGAGGGCGTCCTCGATCTCGCGCTGGATCGTGCGGCGCAGCGGACGGGCGCCGAGCACCGGGTCGTACCCGCGCTTGGCCAGCAGCGACTTCGCCGTACCGCTGAGCTCGATGCCCATGTCGCGGTCCTTCAGCCGCTCGTCCACCTTGGCGATCATGAGGTCGACGATCTGGATGATGTCGTCCTCGGTCAGCTGGTGGAAGACGACGGTGTCGTCCACACGGTTGAGGAACTCGGGGCGGAAGTGCTGCTTGAGCTCTTCGTTGACCTTGTTCTTCATCCGCTCGTAGCTGGACTTGGTGTCGCCCTGGGCCGCGAAGCCGAGGTTGAAGCCCTTGGAGATGTCCCGGGTGCCGAGGTTCGTCGTCATGATGATGACGGTGTTCTTGAAGTCCACGACCCGGCCCTGGGAGTCGGTCAGGCGACCGTCCTCCAGGATCTGCAGCAGCGAGTTGAAGATGTCCGGGTGGGCCTTCTCGACCTCGTCGAAGAGCACCACGGAGAACGGCTTGCGGCGCACCTTCTCGGTGAGCTGCCCGCCCTCTTCGTAGCCGACGTAGCCGGGGGGCGAACCGAACAGCCGGGAGACCGTGTGCTTCTCGCTGAACTCCGACATGTCGAGGGAGATCAGCGCGTCCTCGTCGCCGAAGAGGAACTCCGCCAGCGTCTTGGACAGCTCGGTCTTACCGACACCGGACGGGCCGGCGAAGATGAACGAGCCACCGGGACGCTTGGGGTCCTTCAGGCCGGCACGGGTGCGCCGGATGGCCTGGGAGAGCGCCTTGATGGCGTCCTTCTGGCCGATGACGCGCTTGTGGAGCTCGTCCTCCATGCGGAGCAGACGCGAGGACTCCTCCTCGGTGAGCTTGAAGACCGGGATGCCGGTGGCCGTGGCCAGGACCTCGGCGATCAGCTCCTCGTCCACCTCGGCGACGACGTCCATGTCGCCGGCCTTCCACTCCTTCTCCCGCTTCGCCTTCGCGGACAGGAGCTGCTTCTCCTTGTCGCGCAGGCCCGCGGCCATCTCGAAGTCCTGCGAGTCGATCGCGGACTCCTTCTCCCGGCGCACGTCGGCGATCTTCTCGTCGAACTCGCGCAGGTCCGGCGGCGCGGTCATCCGGCGGATCCGCATCCGGGAGCCGGCCTCGTCGATCAGGTCGATCGCCTTGTCCGGCAGGAAGCGGTCGGAGATGTAGCGGTCGGCCAGGGTGGCCGCGGCGACCAGCGCGGAGTCCGTGATGGACACGCGGTGGTGCGCCTCGTAGCGGTCCCGCAGGCCCTTGAGGATCTCGATCGTGTGCGGCAGCGACGGCTCCGCGACCTGGATGGGCTGGAAGCGGCGCTCCAGGGCCGCGTCCTTCTCCAGGTGCTTGCGGTACTCGTCGAGCGTGGTGGCACCGATGGTCTGCAGCTCGCCCCGGGCCAGCATGGGCTTGAGGATGCTGGCGGCGTCGATCGCGCCCTCGGCGGCGCCCGCACCCACGAGGGTGTGGAGCTCGTCGATGAACAGGATGATGTCGCCGCGGGTGCGGATCTCCTTGAGGACCTTCTTCAGGCGCTCCTCGAAGTCACCGCGGTAGCGGGAGCCGGCGACCAGGGCACCGAGGTCGAGGGTGTAGAGGTGCTTGTCCTTGAGGGTCTCGGGCACCTCGCCCTTGACGATGGCCTGCGCCAGGCCCTCGACGACCGCCGTCTTGCCGACGCCGGGCTCGCCGATGAGGACCGGGTTGTTCTTGGTGCGGCGCGACAGCACCTGCATGACCCGCTCGATTTCCTTCTCGCGCCCGATGACCGGGTCGAGCTTGGTCTCGCGAGCGGCCTGCGTCAGGTTGCGGCCGAACTGGTCCAGGACGAGGGAGGTCGAGGGCGTGCCCTCGGCGGGGCCGCCGGCCGTGGCGGCTTCCTTGCCCTGGTAGCCGGAGAGCAGCTGGATGACCTGCTGCCGCACCCGGTTGAGATCGGCGCCCAGCTTCACGAGGACCTGGGCGGCGACGCCCTCGCCCTCGCGGATCAGGCCGAGCAGGATGTGCTCGGTGCCGATGTAGTTGTGGCCGAGCTGGAGGGCCTCGCGGAGCGACAGCTCCAGGACCTTCTTGGCGCGGGGGGTGAAGGGGATGTGCCCGGACGGGGCCTGCTGGCCCTGACCGATGATCTCCTCCACCTGCTGACGGACCGCCTCAAGCGAAATGCCGAGGCTCTCCAGGGCCTTTGCGGCGACACCTTCACCCTCGTGGATCAGGCCCAGGAGGATGTGCTCGGTGCCGATGTAGTTGTGGTTGAGCATCCGGGCTTCTTCCTGAGCCAGGACGACAACCCGCCGCGCGCGGTCGGTGAACCTCTCGAACATCGTTAATCGCTCCTCAGAGCGGTCAGGCAGTTAGGGGTCGGTCCCCTCCCTGTCCTTCCGCATGCTAGTCCCGCGGGGCGGGACAGCTCATTCCAACTGCCGACACCCGTCCGGATCACCCCCGCTCCGGCGGGGAAATTTACTGCCGAACAGCTGACATCTGCTCCAACTCGATGGTGCGAGACGATGTTCCCGCAGGCCAGGCATATACGCCCTCCGCCACTACGCCCGTGGCGAACGCACCCTTCCCCGACACGCCGCCCGCATCCCGCCGAAAGCGGGGCCGAGGCGCTTCGTGCGCCGGTCACACCGTCTCTTCCCACTGAGACTTTCTTACCCGCTGCCTCTGACACTCCATGCGGCGCGGGCCGCTTCCATCCGCTACGGGCGAACATCCACGCGCCGCCGGACGCCTCACCACGCCTCTTGCACCAATACGTTGCGTAGAGGCAGCGATACCCACCGTAACTTCCGGGTGTGCGGGCAGTTGCACCGGGCATGCCCCGCGTGCTCCCGCGCCCCCGCAGCCCCCACCCTGTCCCCGGTCCGCCGGACTCCCTCGACTCCCTGGCCCCCCGGGCTCCCCTGGCAGCCGTTCGCCGCTGGTACGAGGACGGCATGGGATGGCCGACGGCCCCCGCGGAGCCGCTGGAGCTGCTGACCGGGGTGCGCTTCGACGTACTGGAGATGCCGGCCGACGCCGGGAGCGCGGTGCTGCGGCGGTGGCCGCTGCTCGGCCCGGTGGCGCAGCTGCGGCCGGGAGGCGACGCGATCCCTCCGGGTAACCGGCCGAAATTGCTCGTTCTCGTCGCGCCGGGTGGTGCCGAGGAACTCCCGGGAATCCTGGAATGGCTGGAGTGGGGCCCGCTCGCCGGGGATCTCACGGCGCGGGGGACCGGCGGCAGCATGCCCGCGCCGGCGTTCCCCTTCGGCCCTTCATCGCCTGGCGCATTCGGTTCGTGGGAGGCCGCGGTATGGATGCGACCTCCCCGGACCGGGCACGAGGCGGAGAATTCCCTGCCCGCCACGGGGTTCGGGACAGGATTCGGGGACGATGGGGGCGTCCCCGACCTCGTACGGCTCGTGAGCGCGGCGGCGACGGAGTGCCACCGTGCCCGGTTGTTGCGTGCTGGTAATGCCCAATCGGACCGCGTGCGCGGAGATCAGGCGTTGGCCTTCTCGAATGCCTCGCGAATCTCGGCGGGGACACGGCCGCGGTCATTGACGTTGTAGCCGTTCTCCTTCGCCCAAGCGCGGATCTTCGCGGTGTCCTGGCTTCCGGCGGAAGCCGCCGTGCGCGCCTTGCCGCGACCACCGGAACGTCCACCGGTACGACGGCCGGCCTTCACGAACTCCGCGAGCGACTCACGCAGCTTCTCGGCGTTGCCGTCGGAGAGGTCGATCTCGTAGGCCTTACCGTCGAGCGCGAACGTCACGGTCTCGTGGGCCTCGCCGCCGTCGAGGTCGTCGACAAGAAGAACCTGAACCTTCTGTGCCACCGGTTTCCCTTTCATCGAATGCGGATTACGACGGAAAGCAAACCGCTTTTCCGGGAAAAACACAAACCCTTGGGTAGGGTTCACTTGCCCACAGACCGGGGAACGCATGCTTCCGTAGCCATGAGATAGGGGAGCGATTCGGACATAGAACACTCATCACAGGTGCAGAAGCATCCGGCTGTTACCCAGGGTGTTGGGCTTCACTCGTTCGAGGCCGAGGAACTCGGCAACGCCCTCGTCATAGGAACGCAGCAGCTCGCTGTAGACATCCCCGTCTACCGGGGCCTCACCGATCTCGACGAAGCCGTGCTTGCCGAAGAAGTCGACTTCGAAGGTGAGACAGAAAATGCGCCGCACTCCGAGCCAGCGCGCGGTGGCCAGCAGCTTCTCCAGCACCTGATGCCCCACGCCGGCCCCCTTGAGCTGCGGGTCCACGGCCAGGGTGCGTACCTCCGCCAGGTCTTCCCACATCACGTGGAGTGCTCCGCAGCCGACGACCTCGGCGTCTTCGTCGCGCTCGGCGACCCAGAACTCCTGGATGTCCTCGTAAAGCGTGACGGTGGCTTTGTCGAGCAGGATCCCGTCGCGCGAGTAGGCGTCGATGAGACGGCGTACGGCGGGGACATCGCCGGTCCTGGCGCGGCGGACGGTGAGGCCTTTTGAATGCGCGGGCATGCGGGGACGCTATCGCCCCTTGCCACCGGCGTTCGCCCCGGGTTCATGCCCTTCGCGTGATCCGGGTTCCCGGCCCGCTTGTGGTGGTGCGGACGTCCGTCCTTCTTCCACCGGCCGGGCCTGTTCCGCCCGTTCACCTTGTCCGGCGGCCTCTTCCGGACCTTCGGCGCCTTCCTGCTCTTCGGGGTCTTCGGGCTCGTCGACCTGCACCATCCGTACGGCATCGCGCAGTGCCTGCCGTTGTTCCGGCGACATCATGCCGAAGAAGGCGACAAGTGCGGCGGCGGGGTTGTCGCTGGCGGACCATGCCTCGTTCATCAGTGCGGCGGCGTAGGCGGCGCGCGTGGAGACCGCCTCATATCGATAGGCGCGGCCTTCTGCTTCGCGGCGCACCCAGCCCTTCTGATGGAGGTTGTCCAATACGGTCATGACCGTGGTGTAGGCGATCGACCGTTCCTTCTGGAGATCTTCCAGGACTTCTCGAACGGTGACCGGGCGGTTCCACTCCCAGACCCGCGTCATCACCGCGTCTTCCAGATCACCCAAGCGTCTCGGCACACAAGAACAATAGTGGGAGATGTCCAGAATGCCCGTTGATCTCGTTGCGTTTGGAGGAGGGAAAGCCGGAAAAGGAGGCGGCCCGGGACGCGCGGTCCCGGGCCGTGGATGCGTGCGGGCCGCCGGTGCGGCGGCCGGTGGATCAGGCGCCGTGCGCGGTGGGCTCCTGACGCGCGGACTCGGTCCGGGCCAGCGCCGCGTCCACGGCGGCGTCCTCCTTGGACTTGTTCGCACCGCCCTGGCTCTTGATCATCGTCACGATCAGGCAGGTGAACGCCACCGCCATCACGACGGGCGGGAGCAGGGCTGCGACGTAATCCATGGCGTATGGCCTCCTCATAGGGCGTGAACCGCCGACTTGTAGGGCGTAAGCCGCCGAGAGTACGAAGCCAGGGTACGCAGCGCTCAGGCGGTGCGGCTCTCCGGGGGCGGGGCGGGCTTGCGGCGGGGCGGGAAGACCTCGCCGGGGGTGGGGATGGGCCGGTCCCGGCGGGGGGCCTTCGGCCGCGGCTCGCGCTGCGGCTGCGGGGGCCGCTTGGGTTCGGGCTCCCGCGCGGGTTCCTGGTCGCGGCCGCTGCGGGCCCCTGAGCGGCCGCCTGGCAGCGCGCGGAGCCGCACCCGTACGGATTGCTCGGCCAGGTGCTCGCAGTGCCGCAGCAGGGCGCTGCGGCGCGCGCGTTCGGCCCCGCCGGCGCAGCGGATGCGCAGCGAGCGCAGGGCGGCGAGGTCGTCGGGGCCGGGCACGTGCCCGGCGGCCAGGGCCTCCTTGAGCTGCGCGAGGTAGCCGGCGGCGGAGCCGGGCAGGGCGTCGCGGTAGCGGGCGAGGTCGGCCAGCAGGAAGGTGCGCAGCCGGCCGCCTTCGCGGACCGCCTCGTCGACCGCCTCGGCCAGCCGGAGGTATTCCTGGATGTCCCGGTCCCGCTCGGGCCCGGGGGCGCCGGGCGGGGCGGCGGAGGACGTCGTCGTCAGGGCATGGGCGAGGGCGCGACGGAGCACACGCAACTCATCGGCGCTGAACGCCATGCCGCCGCGGGTTCCGTTTGGCATTGGCATGTGGCGACTTTACGACCGATTCCGACAAAACCGGCTTAATTCGTGAATGGTGGCGCGGCAGAATCCGACAGAACCGGTCGTGCGGGCGCGGTCGTGCGGGCGCGGGCGTGGCGCGGGCGTGGCGCGGGCGTGCGGCCGCCCGCGCCGGACCGCCCGGCTACCGGGCCGTCGACGGCGGCCGACCCTCAGGAGCGGGCGACGTTCCGCTCGTAGACCAGGCGCAGCCCGATGAGGGTGAGCCAGGGCTCGTGCGCGTCGATCACCGAGGACTCGCCGAGGACCATCGGCGCCAGGCCGCCGGTGGCGATCACGGTCACCTCGTCGGGGTCGTCGGCCAGCTCCCGCGCCATCCGGTGGACCACGCCGTCGACCTGTCCGGCGAAGCCGTAGAGGATGCCGGACTGCATCGCCTCGACGGTGTTCTTGCCGATCACGCTGCGCGGCCGGGCCAGTTCGATCTTGCGGAGCTGGGCGCCCTTGACGCCCAGCGCGTCCACGGAGATCTCGATGCCCGGCGCGATGACCCCGCCGACGTATTCACCGCGCGCGCTGACCGCGTCGAACGTGGTGGCCGTGCCGAAGTCGACGACCACCGCGGGGCCGCCGTAGAGCTCCACCGCGGCCAGGGCGTTGATGATCCGGTCGGCGCCGACCTCCTTGGGGTTGTCCATCAGGATCGGCACGCCCGTCTTGACGCCCGGCTCGACCAGGACGGCGGGCACGTCGCCGTAGTAGCGGCGGGTGACCTCGCGCAGCTCGTGGAGGACGGAGGGCACCGTGGAGCAGATGGCGATGCCCTCGATGCCGTCGCCCAGGTCGTCGCCGAGCAGCGGGTGCATGCCCATCAGGCCCTGCAGCAGGACGGCGAGTTCGTCGGCGGTGCGGCGGGCGTCGGTGGAGATCCGCCAGTGCTCGACGATCTCCTCACCGTCGAACAGCCCCAGGACGGTGTGGGTGTTGCCCACGTCAATGGTCAGCAGCATGGCGGTCAGCGGTCCTCACGCGGCTCGGCGTCCCCGGAGCCGGCCTCCTCGCGCAGGTCCAGGCCGATGTCGAGGATCGGGGCGGAGTGCGTGAGCGCGCCCACCGCCAGGTAGTCGACGCCGGTCTCCGCGTAGGAGCGGGCGGTGGCGAGGGTGAGCCGGCCGGAGGACTCCAGCATCGCGCGGCCCGCGACCAGCTCGACGGCCTCCTTGGTCTGCTCCGGGGTGAAGTTGTCCAGCAGGATCAGGTCGGCGCCCTCGGCGAGGATCGGCGGGATCTGGTCGATCCGGTCGACCTCCACCTCGATCGGCACACCGGGGAACTCGGTCCGTACGGCGGTGAACGCCTCGGCCACCCCGCCCGCCGCGACGACGTGGTTGTCCTTGATCAGCGCGGCGTCCGACAGCGACATGCGGTGGTTGACGCCGCCGCCGCAGCGCACCGCGAACTTCTCCAGGGCGCGCAGCCCCGGCGTCGTCTTACGGGTGTCGCGGACCTTGGCCTTCGTTCCTTCGAGGACGTCCGCCCAGGCCCGGGTGGTGGTCGCGATGCCGGACAGCCGGCACAGGATGTTCAGCGCGCTGCGCTCGCCGGTGAGCAGGTCGCGGGTGCGGGTGGTGACGCTCAGCAGCTTGGTGCCGGCCTCGACCCGGTCGCCGTCCTCGACGTGCCGCTCGACCTCGAACTCATCGGTGCACACGATGGACAGCACCGCCTCGGCGATCCGCAGACCGGCGACCGTGCCGGCCTCACGGGCGGTGAAGTCGCCGGTGGCGACGGCGTCCTCGGGGACGGTGGCCACGGTCGTGACGTCCACGCCCTGGTCGAGGTCCTCCTCGACGGCGAGGTGCGCGATGTCCTCGACCTGTACGGGGTCGAGCCCGGCCGCCACCAGGAGGGCGGCCAGATCGGGGTCGAGCCCGCAGGTCAGCGGGTCGAGCTCGTAGGAGGCGTCGTCACCGCCACCACAGCCGCAGGCGTCGCCGCAGCCACCGGTGGGGGTGCCGCCGCTGGGCCCGCCGATCTGGAGGAGGGGGAGGTCGTCGGGGGTGCTGCTCACGGGATGGCTCCGTCTTCGGGATGGGGTGGTCGGTGGGGTCTTCGGGGCGGGCGGCCGACGGACTACGGGAGGGCCGGCGGGAAGCCGGCGTCCTCGGTCGTACGGAGGGTCAGCGCGCGGTCCGCGTCCAGGGTGATGCGGAAGTGCCGGCGCCAGGAGGCATCGTCGCGGTCGGGGTGGTCCTCGCGCCAATGGCAGCCGCGGGTCTCCTCGCGGCGCCGGGCGGCGGCGACCAGCACCCGGGCGACGCACAGCAGGTTGGTGGCCTCCCAGGCCTCCACACCGGGCTCGGGGGCCTTCTGCGCGGCCTCCTGGGCATCGGCCTCCGCCGCGGCCGCCGCGGTCGCCTCCTGGTGGATGCGGTCGAGTTCGGCGGCGGCGCGGGCCAGGCTCTCGGCACTGCGCAGCACGCCGGCGCCGGCGGTCATGATCCGTTGGACGGCCGTGCGGGTCTCGGGGGCCAGCAGCGGGAGGGTGGTCCGGGGCGCGGCCGTTCGGCCGGCGGCCACCGGGGCGGGGCGGTCCGCGGTACGCGGCGCGGAGCCGCCCTCGGCGATGTCGGTGGCGGCGATGTCGGCGGCGATCCGCTCGGCGAAGACCAGGCCCTCCAGAAGGGAGTTGGAGGCGAGCCGGTTGGCCCCGTGGACGCCGGTGCAGGCGACCTCACCACAGGCGTAGAGGCCGGGCACCGTGGTGCGGCCGTGCAGGTCGGTGCGGACGCCGCCGGAGGCATAGTGCGCCGCGGGGGCGACCGGTATCGGTTCGGTGACCGGGTCGATGCCGTGGCTGCGGCAGGCCGCGAGGATGGTCGGGAAACGGCTCTCCCACATCGGGGCGCCGAAGTGCCGGCCGTCCAAATACATGTGGTCCACGCCCTGTTCGAGCGACCGGCGCAGGATCGCCTTGGCGACGATGTCCCGCGGCGCCAGTTCGGCGAGCTCGTGCTGGCCCACCATGAACCGGGTGCCGTCGGCGTCGACGAGATGCGCGCCCTCGCCCCGTACGGCCTCGGAGATCAGCGGCTGCTGGCCCTCCGCTTCCGGGCCCAGGTACAGCACGGTCGGGTGGAACTGCACGAATTCGAGGTCGGAGATCTCGGCGCCGGCGCGCAGGGCGAGGGCGACGCCGTCGCCGGTGGACACGGCCGGGTTGGTGGTGGCGGAGAAGACCTGGCCCATGCCCCCGGTGGCGAGGACCACGGCCGGGGCGTGCACGGCTCCCACGCCGTCGTGCTGGCCCTCCCCCATGACGTGCAGGGTCACGCCGGCGGTACGGCCGGCCTCGTCCGTGAGGAGGTCGAGGACGAGGGCGTTCTCGATGGTGCGCAGTCCGGCGGCGCGGACCGCCTCGACCAGGGCCCGGGAGATCTCCGCTCCGGTGGCGTCGCCGCCGGCGTGCGCTATCCGGCGCCGGTGGTGGCCGCCCTCACGGGTGAGCGCTATCTCGTCGCCTTCCGGGGTGGTGTCGAAGCGGGCGCCGGCGGCGATCAGCCGGTGGACGGCGTCCGGGCCCTCGGTCACCAGGGTGCGGACGGCCGCCTCGTCGCAGAGTCCGGCGCCCGCGACGAGGGTGTCGTCCAGGTGCTGCTCGGGGGTGTCGCCGTCGCCCAGGGCGGCGGCGATACCGCCCTGCGCCCAACGGGTGGAGCCGTCGTCGAGGCGGGCCTTGGTGACCACCACGGTCCGCCGGCCGGCCGCGGCGCAGCGCAGTGCGGCGGTCAGCCCGGCCACGCCGGACCCCACGACGACGACGTCGGCCTCGATGGCCCAGCCGGGGGCGGGGGCCTTCAGGCGTATGCCGGTGCCGGGTACGGCTTCGGGGCCGGTGGCTGTTCCGGTGGCGGGCGCGGTCATCGGGTCGCTCCGAGGGGGCCGGGGGGTGGGGTGGGCGGTGTGGCGGGGGCGGATCGCTCACGGGCTGCGGACGCGGGGGCGGGGGCGTGCTGGTGCGCGGGGGCGTGCTGGTGCGCGGGCGCCGTGGTGTCCTGGTGTGCGGGCACTGCGGTGTCCCGGTCCGGGGGCGCTGCGGTGTCCCGGTGCGCGGGCGCTGCGGTGTCCCGGGATACGGGTGCCGGGGTGTCCCGGTGCCCGGAGGCGGGGGCGGTGGCCGGCGACTCCGCGCCGAAGGTGAGGTGGATGTTGTCGATGAGGCGCGTGGTGCCGACCTTGGCGGCCACCGCCAGGATCGCCTCCCCCACGTACGCGTCCGAGATCTCCGTGAAGTCGGACGGGTCGACCAGCGCCAGGTAGTCGAGCACCAGGGGCGGGTCGAGCCGTTCGGCGTCCTCCAGGACGGCGCGGGCGGCGGCGCGCGCGACGGACGGCGCGTGCCGGGGGACCGCGGCGGCGTACGCGACGGCGTGCGCGTCGGCGGCCGCCCGGTCCTCCCCCAGGGCGGCCAGCGCCGCCGAACGGTCCTGCGCCGCGTGGGCCGTGCAGGCGGCCCGGGCGCGCAGCGCCTCCTCGGCGGTGAGCCGGTCGCGGGCCGCGAACAGGGCTCCGGACAGCGCCAGCGCGGTGCGCCGCTCCGGGGTGGACAGATAGCGGTTGCGGCTGGAGAGGGCGAGACCGTCCTCCTCGCGCACCGTGGGGACGCCGATGATCTCGACCGGGAAATTGAGGTCGGCGGCCATCCGGGTGATGACGGCGAGCTGCTGGGCGTCCTTCTGCCCGAAGAACGCCAGGTCGGGCGCGGTCAGGTGGAGCAGCTTGGCGACGACGGTCAGCACGCCGTCGAAGTGACCTGGGCGGCTCGCCCCCTCCAGGCGCGTTCCCATGGGCCCGGCGGTGATCCGCACCTGCGGTTCGCCGCCCGGATAGACCTCGTCGACGGACGGCGCGAATACGGCGTCCGCGCCGGCCGCCAGGGCCAGCTCGACGTCCGCGTCCAGGGTGCGCGGATAGCGGTCCAGGTCCTCACCGGCCCCGAACTGCAGCGGATTGACGAAGACCGTGACGACGACCTGGCCCTGCGCTCCGGCCCGGCGGCGGGCGGCGCGGATCAGGGTGGCGTGGCCCTCGTGCAGCGCCCCCATGGTCATGACGACGGCCCGCGTGCCACTACGGCGCGGCAGGTCACGGAGCGCGGCGGCGGTGTGGAGAAGGGTCATCGCTCGTCTCCCTCGGGGCCGTGCCCCTGCTGGTCGGGATCGGTCGGGCCGGGGCCGGGG
Source organism: Streptomyces sp. NPDC059649 (assembly GCF_042734445.1). Taxonomy (NCBI): domain Bacteria; kingdom Bacillati; phylum Actinomycetota; class Actinomycetes; order Kitasatosporales; family Streptomycetaceae; genus Streptomyces; species Streptomyces sp. NPDC059649. The sequence continues at coordinate 27,528 of NZ_JBHWDV010000051.1, read as the reverse complement.
CCGTCCTGGCCGGGATCGCTCGGGTCGGGGTCGTCGGGGCCCGGGCCGTTCGTGCTTGAGCCGTTCGCGCCTGGGCCGTGGGGGCCGGGGGCGGAGGGGGCGTCGGGGGCGGAGCCGGCGAGCACGCCGAGCAGGTCCTCGGCCAGCTCCGGCTTCAGCAGCCCGTGGGCCAGCGCCCGGTCCGCGGTCGCACGGGCCATCGCGAGGTATCCGGCGACGTTCTGGGGGGCGTGCCGGCGCAGTTCGGCGACGTGCGCGGCGACGGTGCCCGCGTCACCCCGCGCCACCGGGCCGGTCAGTGCGGCGTCGCCGGACCGCAGCGCATTGTCGAGGGCGGCGCCGAGCAGCGGGCCCAGCATCCGGTCCGGTGCCTGCACGCCCACGTCACGCAGCAGCTCCAGCGACTGGGCAACCAGGGTGACCAGGTGGTTCGCGCCGATGGCCAGCGCCGCGTGGTAGAGCGGACGATCCGATTCCGTGATCCATTGGGGCTCCCCGCCCATCTCGATGACCAGCGCCTCCGCGGCCATCCGGAGCTCCTCGGGCGCGGTCACCCCGAACGAGCAGCCCGCCAGCCGCTGGACGTCCACGGAGGTGCCGGTGAACGTCATCGCGGGGTGCAGCGCGAGCGGCAGCGCCCCGGCCCGGGTGGCCGGGTCCAGCACCGCCGTTCCGTAGCGCCCGGAGGTGTGCACCAGCAGCTGCCCCGGCCGTACGGCGCCGATTTCCGCGAGGCCGCTCACCAGGCCCGCGAGGGCGTCGTCGGGGACGGTCAGCAGGACCAGTTCGGCCCGGGCGAGCACCTCGGCCGGGGTGACCAGCGGGACGTCCGGCAGCAGTTCGGCCGCCCGCCGGACGGAGGCGTCGGAGACCCCCGAGACGGCGACCGGGCGGTGCCCGGCGAGCTGCAGTGCCGCGGCCAGGGCGGGGCCGACCCGGCCGGCGCCGACGACCCCGACGGTCAGCCGGGCGGGGCGGTCCTGGGCCTCGGTGGGCGGATGTGCGTTCACGTGGCGATGGCCTTCCGTTCCAGTCCTCAGGGGGTACCGGACGATTCCTCGCCATGCTACGCGAGTGTTTCCGGGGTACTTCAGAGCTGCACGGAGGGTGAGACGGGGATCTCTCATCTAAGTTATCCACAGAGTTTTCCACAGGCCTCGCGGGCTGTGCGCGGCTGCGTCATGATCGGTCCCAACAGCACGCACACCGCGTACCGCACGCCGCACACGCGAAACCGCACATGCGAGCTGCACATGCGAGCTGCACATGCGAACTGCACGGGCGAAACCGCATGCGGGCAGGGCGCGGGCAGGTCCACGGTTGTGGGCAGGCTCAGGAAGGACCAGGGGGATGACGGGGATGAGGGGGCTGAGGGGAATCATGAAGGACAGCGCAAAGGACGTCGGCGCGGGCGTCGGGGAAGGTGTCGGCGTGGACGTCGGTGAAGGTGTCGGTGAGGATGCCGGCGCGGGCGTCGGTGAAGGTGTCGCCGAGGGCGTCGGTGAAGGTGTGGTCGAGGGCATCGCCGGAGGCCCGGCATCCGCGGGGGACGGCAGCGAGGGGGCGCACCCCGGCCACGGCGAGCGCAAGGCCGCCGGTTCCCGGGATGCCCGCCGGATCGCCGCGCTGCGCCGGGTGGAGCGGTCGCTCGCGCCGGCCCCGCGGCCCGAAACGGTCCGCGAGCGGCTGGACCGCCTGGTGGCCGACGCCCCTGCCGCCTACGACCTCGACAACATCACCGATGTCTACGGCAACGACGACGGCATAGTCGGCGAGCTGGAGCGCCGCACCGCCGAGGCACTGGGCACGGAGGCCGCCGCCTTCTTCCCGACCGGAACGATGGCCCAGCAGGTGGCACTGCGCTGCTGGGCGGGGCGTACGGGCAACGTGACGGTCGCCGGCCATCCGCTCTCCCACCTCGAGATGCACGAACGGGACGCGTACGCGGTGGTCAGCGGACTGCGGATGGTCCATCCGACCCGCGCGTCCCGGCTGCCGACCGCTGAAGAGGTCTACGGCCTGCAGGAGCCGTTCGGCACCCTGGCCCTCGAACTCCCGCTGCGCGACGCCGGTTTCGTACTGCCGGAGTGGGAGGAGCTGACCGCGGTGGTGGCGGCCGCGCGGGACCGGGACGCGGTGGTGCACTTCGACGGCGCCCGACTGTGGGAGTGCGGCCCGCACTTCGGCCGCACGCTCCCCGAGATCGCCGCCCTCGCGGACAGCGTCTACGTCTCCTACTACAAGTCGCTGGACGGCATATCGGGCGCCGCGCTCGCCGGCTCCGAGGACTTCGTCGCGGAGGCACGTGCCTGGCGCCACCGTTACGGCGGCCAGTTGTTCCAGCAGTGGCCCGCCGCACTGGCCGCACTGGCGGGCCTGGACCGCGAACTCCCCCGCATGCCGGAGTACGTCGCCCACGCCAAGGTGGTCGCTCAGGCGCTACGCGACGGCCTGACGGCGGCCGGCGTGCCGTGGTTCAGGATCCACCCGGAGGTGCCGCACACCCACCAGTTCCAGGTGTGGCTGCCGCACCCGTCCGAGGTCCTGGACGAGGCCGTCATACGGCAGGCGGAGAAGAGCAGGACGGCGCTGTTCCGCGGCTGGTTCGAACGAGGCCTGACCGAACCACCGGGAGTCTCCCTGACCGAGATGACGATCGCCGCACCCGCGCTGGACTGGACACCGCGGGACGTCCAGACGGCAGTTGCGGAATTCATGCGGTACGTGGAGGAGGCGGGGGAGGTGGGGGCGGGAGCGTGAGCGGGAGCGGGGGCGGGGGCGGGGCTTAGCGAGCTTTCGTCGAGGGGGTGGGGTGGGTGGGGGCGGGGGGAGGGGCCCCCGGGGGCCGGAGAGGCCGGAGGAAGTCCCCAAGGGCCGCCGCCCCCCCGGCCCCCCCCCCCCCCCCCCCCCCCCCCCCCCCCCCCCCCCCCCCCCCCCCCCCCCCCCCCCCCCCCCCCCCCACG
>NZ_JBHWDV010000051.1:0-24558 GCF_042734445.1 Streptomyces sp. NPDC059649 | reverse complement strand
TCGGCAGCGCCTGATGTGTCGCCGAGCCAGGTTCCGCGGCGGGTTCGAACGAGGCCGGACCGACCCACCGTGAGTCTCCCGCACCGCCCTTCGGCCCGCCGCCCCCGCTCCCCGCCCCCACTCACCCCGCCTCCACCCCCGCTCCACCTCCCTCCTCCCACCCGCCTCCCGCCTCCCGCCTCCCGTCAACTCCCCACCCGAGCTGCCCGCTCGGCAGCCCGCTCGGCGGCTCGCCCGGCGTCCTGGCCCGCGCCCCGGCCCCCGCCCCGTTCCGCGTCCGAGGCCCCTCGCGTTACTCGTCGGAAGCGTCGCCACCAACGGATTTCGTTCACGGTGCGGACGGTGTGGGTGCCGGGCAGGGGCGGGGCGGGCTCGGCTCGTTGGGCGGCTCGGTAGGCGTCGAGAAGGTGCTGCTGGTTGGCGTTCATGCCGTCACTCTGGAACGGACGCTCCTCCCGTGGCGCGTCGATTGACGGGAGCCGTCAATCGACGACCGTGCAGGTCGCGGGCTCGCGCATGATGGGCGTATGGCCAACGTCATCGACATCACCGGGCTGCCCCCGGAGCGCATCGTCTTCGCCCCCTCTCCCCTCGCGGAGTTGGGCGCCGCGCTGCACGCGCTGTCGGAGCCGGGGCACCACCCCGGGCTGCACGGCTGGGTCACCGCCACCAACGCGGCCCTGAAGACCGACCTCGCCGACCGGCTGTGCGAGGCGGACTTCCTGTGGCGGTCCTCCCGTTCCGACATCCTGCTGCCGGCCCGCCCCGGATCGTCGCTGGCCGAGGAACTGGACGAGCTGGACAAGATCGACGACGAGCGGTTCGTGGCCGCCGCGTTCGAGATCTCCTGCTCGACGACCTACACCCGCTGCACGCCCTCGCCGCTGGTCGATGCCGAAGAACGGGCGCGGGTACGGGAGATGGCCGCCGCGCGCGGTCCGCGACAGGCGGCCTTCACCGACCGGATGCTCACCGACCCCGACGGCCTGCGGGTCTGGCTGCGCCGCCTGTTGGAGGACTGCGAGGACGCGTTCTTCGGGGACATCTGGCGCCGGGTCGGCATCCAGTTGGCGGCCGACGCCCGGCACAAGACCGAACTGCTGCGGCACAAGGGCCTGGCCGAGACGCTGCCCGCGACCTCGACCGCGCTGTCGCTGGACGAGGCGCAGGACGGCAACGGCGGCCTCCGCATCGTGGTGGACAAGCTGGCGAGGGGCCGTACGACGGCGTTCGCGAGCCCCGGGGATCCCGGTGTCACGTTCCTGCCGACGTCGTTCGGCTGGCCGCATCTGCTGGTCAGCCACGCCCCGGGCTGGCGTCCGGTGGTCCAGTACCCGGTCGCCAGCCCCGAGTTGCCGGCGCCGACCACGCTCGAACTCGTCCAGCAGCGGCTGGAGGCGCTGGGGCATCCGATGCGGATGCAGCTGTGCCGCACGCTGGCCCGGGGGCCGCATACGACGGGGGAGCTGGCGAACGCGTACGGCATCACCTCGCCAGAGGTGTCGCGGCACATCACGCTCTTGAAGAAGGCCGGGCTGATCCAGACGCGGCGCCGTGGGCGCTACGTACTGCACCAGCTGGACCTCCAGGTGGTGGCCCGGCTGGGCAGCGACTTCCTGGAGGGCGTACTGCGCTGAGCCCGCCCCGGCACCAGCCCCCGCCTCTCACGCGCCGGCGCCACCCTGCCCTACGTTGCCGCCCGCCCCTGCGCCGCTCCCCCTACCCCCCGGCCGACCGCTACGCCCCCGTCCCTCCGGCCCGTACCAGGCCCGTCTCGTATGCCAGCACCACCGCCTGGACCCGGTCCCGGAGGCTCAGCTTCGTCAGTATCCGGCCCACATGCGTCTTGACCGTGGCCTCGGACAGCACCAGCCGGGCCGCGATCTCGCCGTTGGACAGTCCCTGGGCGACCAGCAGCAGCACCTCGCGCTCGCGGTCCGTGAGCCGCTCCAGCTCGGGGCGGCTGGGCTCGCCGGACGTCGCGGGCAGCATGGGCGTGAAGCGGTCGAGGAGCCGGCGGGTGGTGGACGGTGCGACGACGGCGTCGCCGCTCTGCACCGCGCGGATCGCCGCGAGCAGTTCGCCGGGCGGCACGTCCTTGAGCATGAATCCGCTGGCCCCGGCCTTCAGCGCGGAGAAGGCGTACTCGTCCAGGTCGAAGGTGGTCAGGATGAGCACCTTGGGGGCGTCCTCCTTCTGTCCGCCCTCGCAGATCCGGCGGGTGGCTTCGACCCCGTCCAGGTGCGGCATCCGGACGTCCATGAGGATCACATCGACCTTGGTCGCCCGCAGGACCTCCAGCGCCTCGGCGCCGTTACCCGCCTCCGCGACGACCTCCATATCGGGCTGGGCCGCCAGCACCATCCGGAACCCGGTGCGCAGCAGCACCTGGTCGTCGACGAGCATCACGCGGATGGTCATGGTCAAGGAGTTCCCTTCGTGGCGAATGGACGGAGCGGGCGAGCCAACGGGCCGTTCGGGCGAGTGGATCGGGCGGGGCGAGGCGGAGGAGCGGTCAAGCGGTCGAGCGGTCGAGGAGATCGGCCAGGTCAAGGGGAATCGGCCAGGTCAAGGAGAAGGAGATCGAGTGGGCTGGACGGGTCGGGCTGGGCGGGCTGCCGGCAGATGACCTGCTCGGCTCGGCTCACCACCTCCCAAGCGTCACCGCATCACCACAACGCATGCCTCACCGCATCCCATGCCTCACCGCATCCCACGCGTCACCACAACCCATGCCTCACCCTCACATGCCTCACCGGCCCGGTTTCAGGGGGAGTACGGCGCTGACGCGGAATCCGCCGCCCGGGCGCGGGCCGGCTATCAGGTTGCCGCCGACCATGCCGACCCGTTCCCGCATGCCGATCAGGCCGTGGCCGAGGCCGTCCGCGCCACCCGATTCGTAGAGCTCGTGCTGCGCACCGCGGCCGTCGTCCTCGACGAGCAGTTCGAGGTCGTCGTCCTGGTAGGAGAGGCGGACGGTGGCGCGGACGTCGGGGCCGCCGTGTTTGCGGGTGTTGGTGAGCGCTTCCTGGACGATGCGGTAGGCGGTCAGTTCGACACTGCTGGGCAGCGGGCGCGGTTCGCCCTCGACCCGGAAGTCGACGGGCAGTCCGGTGCCGCGGACCTGGTCGATGAGGTCGGTGAGCTGTTCGACGCCGGGCTGGGGGACGTATTCGCCGCCTTCGGACTGTTCGCCGGTGCGCAGCACGCCCAGCAGGCGGCGCATCTCGGCCAGCGCCTGGCGGCCGGTGCCGGAGATCGTTTCCAGGGCCTGCCGGGTCTGTTCGGGTGCGGCGTCGAGGACGTAGGCGGCGCCGTCGGCCTGGACGACCATGACGGAGACGTTGTGGGCGACGACGTCGTGCAGTTCACGGGCGATCCGGGCGCGCTCGGCGGCGACCGCGATACGGGCCTGGGTCTCGCGCTCCTTCTCCAGCCGGGCGGCCTTCTCCTCCAGCTGGGCCCAGTAGGCGCGGCGGGTGCGCATGGAGTCGCCGAGGACCCAGGCCAGTACGAAGGGGACGGTGAGCAGCGTCGTGAAGAACAGCATTTCCCACAGCTGCCGGTGCTCCGACCCCTCCCCGAAGCGCCCCAGGGACAGGGCCGGGCCGATCAGGGCGCCGACGAGGGCGCAGCGGGAGGCCCAGCGGGCGGTGGAGGTGCCGGAGGCGACGGTGTACGTGATCACGAACATCGCGAAGTCGCCGGGGTAGGGCGGGAGGTTGAAGATCAATTGACAGACGCCGATGGCGGCCGTCAGCAGCAGCATCTTCACGGGGGCCTTGCGGCGCAGCGCCACGACGAGGCAGAGGCCGACCGTGAGGATCGCGGCGACGATATGGGGTGAGCCGCTGAGCATGTCGCCGACGACCCACAGGCTGGTGAACCCGAGGAGAAGGACGGCCCAGAAGGTGTCCACTCCCGTCGGGTGCCTGCGGAGGAAGTCATAGAGGCGCTGCACGTCACCCAGCGTAGGCAGAGCGGAAAGGTGTACGAGTCAACCGGAGGGGCGATCCTCTACGTCAGCTCTACTCCCCAAGGTGGAGACCCTATGCGTCAAATGTGTCGGACCAGGGGACGGCCTGCACATCAACCCGTGGTTCGACCCGGCGCCCCCGCCCGTACCGTGGTGTGGTGACGAATGAGTGGTGCGGCTGGCGGGAGGCGACCGAGCGGGCGCTGTACGGCGCGGACGGCGGCTTCTACACGCGGCCCGGTGGCCCCGGCCCGGCCGGCCATTTCCGCACGTCGGTGCATGTTTCGCCGCTGTACGCCGGGGCCGTCGCCGGGCTTCTGCGCCGGGTGGACACCGCGCTGGGCCGTCCGGAGGAGCTGGCGCTGGTCGACGTGGGCGCGGGCCGCGGTGAGCTGCTGACGGGGGTGCTGGCCGCGTTGCCGGACGAGGTGGCCGCCCGGCTCCGCCCGTACGCCGTCGAGCGGGCCGCGCGCCCCCGGGGGCTGGACCCGCGGATCGACTGGCTGGGCGAGCTGCCGGCGCCGGGCTCGGTCACCGGGCTGCTGTTCGCGAACGAGTGGCTCGACAACGTGCCGGTGGACGTCGTCGAGACGGACGGGGACGGGGTGGCCCGCCGGGTGCTGGTCCGCACGGACGGCACCGAGCGGCTGGGCGAGCCGGTCGACGGCGCCGACGCGGAGTGGCTGCGCCGCTGGTGGTCGCCGCCGCTGGTCCCGGTGGCGCCCGCGCCCGCCGGCCGTACCGCGCCCTCCCCCGGGCTCCGGGCGGAGGTCGGGCGTCCTCGGGACGAGGCGTGGGCGCGGGCCGTCGGTACGCTGCGCGCCGGGCTCGCGGTCGCCGTCGACTACGCGCACGGACGCGAGGACCGCCCGCTCTTCGGCACCCTCACCGGTTTCCGTGACGGCCGCGAGGTGCGCCCCGTCCCTGACGGCAGCTGCGACATCACGGCGCATGTGGCGCTGGACGCGTGCGCCGGGCCGTCCGCCGAGCTGCTGAGCCAGCGCGAGGCGCTGCACGCGCTGGGGGTGGACGGCCGCCGTCCGCCGCTCTCCCTGGCGTCCACCGACCCGGCCGCGTACATCCGGGCGCTCGGTACGGCCGGCGCGGCGGCGGAACTGACCGATCCGGCGGGCCTCGGCGGCTTCGGCTGGCTCGTGGAGCCGGTGGGCGGGGAGTGCGCGGGGCTGCTCAAGCCGTGAGGCGGCTCCCGGCATGAAAGGCGTTCGGGCGGAAGCGTGCGCCGGCATTTCGAGCGGGAGCCTGCGCCGGCGTTCCGGCGGAAGCCTGCGCCGGCGTTCCGGCGGCGATGCTGCGCCCGCGTTCCGGCGGGACGCTGCGCCCGCGTTCCAAGGGGTGGGACGGCGCAGGCCCAGGGCGTCCGTCGGGGTGGCGGGCTGCGAAACTGTTCCCATGACGGAGACGACGGTCGGCATCGGCGGCGCGGCGGAGAGCACCGACATGGTGCTGAACATCGGCCCGCAGCATCCCTCGACGCACGGTGTGCTGCGGTTGCGCCTCGTCCTGGACGGCGAGCGGATCCAGCACGCCGAGCCGGTGATCGGCTACATGCACCGGGGTGCCGAGAAGCTCTTCGAGGCCCGCGACTACCGCCAGATCATCATGCTCGCCAACCGGCACGACTGGCTGTCGGCGTTCTCCAACGAGCTGGGTGTGGTGCTGGCCGTCGAGCGGATGCTGGGCATGGAGGTGCCCGAGCGCGCGGTGTGGACGCGGACGCTGCTGGCCGAGCTGAACCGCGTGCTGAACCACCTGATGTTCCTCGGCTCGTACCCCCTCGAACTGGGCGGTATCACCCCCGTCTTCCACGCGTTCCGTGAGCGCGAGGAGCTCCAGACCGTCATGGAGGAGATCTCCGGCGGCCGGATGCACTACATGTTCAACCGCGTCGGCGGCCTCAAGGAGGACCTGCCGGCCGGCTGGCTGGGCCGGGCCCGGCAGGCCGTCGCGGATGTGCGCTCCCGTATGGACGTCTTCGACAACCTGGTGCTGGGCAACGAGATCTTCCGCGGCCGGACGCGGGGCGTCGGGGTGCTCGCGCCGGAGACAGTGCATGCGTACGGCGTCTCCGGGCCGATCGCCCGCGCCTCGGGTGTCGACTTCGATCTGCGCCGCGACGAGCCGTACCTCGCGTACGGGGAGCTGGCGTCCACGCTCAAGGTGGTCACCCGTGAGGAGGGCGACTGCCTGGCTCGTTTCGAGTGCCTGCTGGAGCAGAGCCACAACTCCCTGGACCTTGCGGACGTCTGTCTGGACCGGATCGCGGAGCTGCCGCCGGGGCCGATCAACCAGCGTCTGCCGAAGGTGCTGAAGGCGCCCGAGGGCGCGACGTACGCCTGGACCGAGAACCCCCTCGGCATCAACGGCTACTACCTCGTCTCCAAGGGCGACAAGACGCCGTACCGCCTGAAGCTGCGTTCCGCGTCGTACAACAACATCCAGGCGCTGGTGGAGCTGCTGCCGGGGACGCTGGTCGCCGACATGGTCGCGATCCTCGGCTCGATGTTCTTCGTCGTCGGCGACATCGACAAGTGAGCGCCGACGTGAGACCGCTGGCGTGAGAACGCAGTCGTGAGAACGCAGTCATGAGGTCGTCGGCGTGAGCTCGCGAGCGAGACGCCGGCGGAGATCGGGTCGGCGTGAGTCGCAGATGTTGTCCACAGCCTGTGGACAACGCGCGTCCGGCGGCTCCGAAACCGCTGCGCCGACTCGTTAACCGCCTGACCCCGAAAACCGCTCGGCCCCGAAGTCCGTTGGGCTTCGGGGCCGGTTGGGCTTCGGGGCCGAGTGCAAGGTGGTGCGGGCGGGCGGTCGGGCAGTCCGTGGGGAACCCGCCGAGGAACCCGCCCAGTCGGAATTCGGCGGTCAGGAAATGGCGGTCCGCAGGGCGCCGACGTCGAGCTGTTCGGTCTCGTCGTGGGCGGTCAGGTCGATGACCTCGCCGACGCCGCTGGTCGTCTCGCCGTCCGCGGCCAGGACGCCGTCCGGCGCGCCCTCGGCGGCCGGCGCAGCACCGGCCTCCGATCCACCACCGGCCTCCTGCTTCTCACCGGCCTCCGGCTCACCGCCGGCCTCCGTACGGGCCCCGGGGAGCGCCGTGCGGGCCGTCGTCCGGGCCGAGTGCTCGGCGAGGGCCTCGTCGCCGACGACGTCCGCCAGATCGTCCTCCAGCGGCGCGGGCAGCTCACGGGGGCGGGCGGTGGTCGCGTTGCCGAAGAAGTCGAAGCCGCCCACGGTGCGCGAGGCGGTGGGACGGGGCGGCGTGACCGCGGCGGCGGACGGGACCGGGCGGAGCGCGGGTCCGGCGGCGGAGGCCGTACGGGCGGGGAGTGCGCCGCCCGTGCGCTGTGCGGCGGCCGCCTGGCCATTCCCCTGGCCGTTGTCCCCGTCCTGGCCGTTGTCCCCGTTTTGGCCGGGGCGGCCGTCCTGTGCGGTGTGGGTGCGCTGTGCGGTGTTGCCACCCTGGTCGCCCGGTGCGGGCTGCGTGGGCCGTGCGTTCTGTGTGGTCCGTGCGGGCTGTGTGGTCCCTGCGGGCTGTGTGGTCTGCTCGGCGGCGGCGCGCTGCCGGGCGGCGTTGCGGGCCAGCTGACAGAGCGCCTGGTCGGCCTGCGCGTACGCCGCGGGGGTCGGGGCCGGCACCGGCCGGTCGGATGCCTCTGGGCCCCCCGACGGCCGGTCGGATGCCTGACCGTCCGCCGACGGCCGGCCCGATGCCTCACGGTCCGCCGAGGCCCGGCGATCCGCCGGTGTCTGACGGTCCGCCGGTGTCTGACGGTCCCCCCGTCCCCGGCGTTCCGATGCCGCAGCATCAGGGGCAGCCTTGGCCGCCGCCGTTCCTGCGGATGCGGGCGCCCCGGAGGCGTCGGTGGCGGCCGGGAGAGCCCGGGCCGGGACCGACGCCTCTATGGCGAGCAGCCGGCGGCCCTCCAGGGCGCTGGCCCGCTCGGTCTCCGCGGTGGCGTAACGGCGGAGCAGCGCGGCGTGTTCGCTGCGCAGCCGGGCCAGTTCGGCGCGCTTGGCGCGGAGCTTGGTGTCGAGCGCGGTGCGGAGCTCGCGGGACTCCTCGAGGTCGGTTTCGAGTTCGGCTATCCGCTCCTCGGTGCGCCACTCGTCGCGCACCCGGGCGCGGGTGAGTTCGGCGACCCGTCGGCCGGCCTTGCGGTCCCAGGTCCGCAGCAGGACGGCACCGGTGACGGCCGCGGCCGCCGCGCCCGCGGCGAGCACGCGTTGGACCAGGTCGTCGCCGACAAACCACGGGCCCGCGGCGCAGGCAAGTGACACACCGGCGACCGTCGTGGGAGGAAGCAGCCGGTGCAGGGGTGGGGAATGGCGGTGGCGTCCTCGTGGCATGGCCAGAAACTTACCGTGCGTGCGGGATCTATGGGGCCCACCCCACAAATCCGTTTCCCGCTGGTTACTTCCGGACGAGTCCCTTGGACTCCACATATGACTGCGCAACATCCCCGGGCTTGAGTCGCTCGGCATCCACCTTGCGGTTCAAGTCGATCAAGTCGTCGGTCGTCAGGACACGGGTGAGCTTCCCGAGGGCGCGCTCGATCCGCTTCTCCCCGGCGCTCCCGGCATTCACCACCGGCAGCACATTGTCCGCGTTCTGCAGATGCTTGTCGTCCTTGAGGAGCACCAGTCCGAAGCTGTCGAGCGTGGCGTCGGTGGTCGTGGTGAGCACCAGCTGATCGGTGCCGTCCTTGACCGCCTGCTTGGCCTGCGGCGTCCCGACTCCCTTGGGGTCCAGGCCCGCGATGTCGATGCCGTACGTCTTCTCCAGGCCCGGCTTGCAGAACACCCGGGTCTCGCACTCCTCGCCCGAGGCGAGGGTGATCTTCTGCTTCGATGCGCCGAGGTCGGAGAGGGTGGAGAGCTTGTGCTGCGCGGCGAATTCCTTGCTCACCGCGAAGGCGTTCTGATCCGTCGCACGGCCTGCCGGCAGCACCTTCAGTCCGCGCGGCCCGGCGAGCTTCTTCAGTGCCGCAACCGTCTTGCCGATGTCGCCGGACGCAACCGGCTTCGCCTTGCTGCCGTTCTTCTTCACGTTGAGGAATTCCGCGAGCGTGGAGGCATATTCGGGAACGACGTCGATCTGCCCCTTCTCCAGGGCCGGTTCATACAGCTCGCGATTGGCGAGGGTCTGAACTCGCGTGCGGTAACCGGCGTCCTGCAGGAGCCGGGAATAGATCTCGGCGAGCACCTTGGACTCGGTGAAACCCGCCGAGCCGATGACGATCTCGTCGCGCTTTCCGCCCTTGCCGTCGCCGCCTCCCTTCTCCTCCAGGGTCGGGCCACCGCACCCGGCCAGCCCGGCCGCCACCGCCACCACCGCGCCCACGACCACCGCGGTACGCGCCGTACGTCCGGCCGCCGCGGTACGCGCCGTACGTGTGGTCACCGCGATGCGCGCCGCGCGTGCCGTGTTGCCTCTCATCGATCCCACCTGAGTGCCCCTCCAGTCAGTCGCCAGTCGTCAGTCGGTCAGTCGGTCAGTCGTCGGTCAGTCCGTCCGCCCGTCGCCCCGTGTCCGTCGGCCCATCAGTCCGTCAGTCCGTCGGTATGAGCTCCGCCGAGGCCGGGGCCGAGGCTGAGGCCGGAGACGGGGCCAAGGCCCGCCGTGTTGCTCGCCGGCCGCCCCGCATCGGGTCGAGGAGCCGCTCGGCGAGGACGAGGACGCCCTCCACGGCCAGGGCGAGGACGGCCACCAGCAGCGCGCCCGCGACGACCTGTGCGGTGTCGTAGTTGCCGAAGCCGGCGGTGATGATCCGGCCCAGGCCCCCGCCACCGGCCAGCGCCGCCAGCGTCGCGGTCGCCACCACCTGGACCGTGGCCGACCGCAGGCCCGTCATGATCAGTGGGTAGGCGAGCGGTATCTCGACCCGGAAGAGCACCTGCGGCCCGGACATGCCCATACCGCGCGCGGCCTCGACCACGTCACGGTCCGCCTCCCGCATCCCGAGATAGGCGTTGGTCAGCAACGGCGGCACCGCGAAGAGCACCAGCGCGACGACCGTCGGCCAGTCGCCGTGCCGGCCCAGCGGACTGAGCGTCAGCAGCACCAGGACCGCGTACGTCGGCACCGCCCGGCCGATGTTGGCGAGATTCACCGCCAGCGCGCCGCCCTTGCCGAGGTGCCCCAGCCAGAGCGCCACCGGCAGGGCGATCAGGCAGGCCAGGGCCAGGCAGACCGCGCTGAGCCGGACGTGCTCGGCGAGGCGGTGCGTCACGCCCTTCTCGCCCGCCCAGTTGGCGGCCGTCGTCAGCCACTGCCAGGCCCCCGCGATCACCCCCATCGCTCAGCCCACCGCCTTCACCGCACGGCCCCGGCCGCGCGCCCATGCCACCGCCCTGCTCCGCACCCCGGCCTGCGCCCCGGCCCGGCCCCCGGCCCGGGTCCAGGGCGTCAGCAGCCACTGAAGGGCCATCAGCAGGACGTCGGCGACCAGCGCCAGCAGCACGCACAGCACCGAGGCCGTCAGCACCTCGGCCTTGAAGAAGCCGGCCATTCCGCTGGCGATGAGATTGCCCAGACCGCCGTAGCCGACGACCGAGCCGACGGTCGTCACCGCCACCGTCGAGACCGTGGCGATCCGCAGGCCGGCCACCACAGCCGGTATCGCCAGCGGGAGTTCCACGCCGAACAGCAGGCGCACCGGGCCGTATCCCATCCCGCGGGCGGCCTCCCGCACCCCGGCGGGCACCGCCTGCAGACCGGCGAGGATGTTGCGCACCAGGATGGTCAGCGAATAGAGCACCAGGCCCGTCACGACCACCGCCGCAGAGACCCCGAAGACCGGGGTGAGCAGCGCGAACATCGCCAGCGAGGGGATCGTGTACAGCACCGTCGTCAGCGCCAGGACCGGCCCGGCCGCGGCCCGCCGGCGGCGCGCCAGCAGCGCCAGCGGGAAGGCGAGCAGCAGGCCGAGGGCCACGGACACGGTGGTGATGCCGATGTGCTGGACCGTGGCGTCCACCAACTCCTGGCTGCGGGTGCGCAGATACTCAGCGCACACCCAGTCGTTCGCCTCCAGGCACTGCGCCCCACCCGCCCGGCCGCTCATGTCCCCCACCCCCGTCGGCTCTCGCGCCGGTCACCTCACCCGGGCGCACCGCGCGGCACAGCACCTGTGCCGTGGCGCAACCCGTTCGCTCATCTTTTCGATCCGTCCCGACCCTAGACCCGACCACTGACAATCGCACCGACCCCGCCACCCACCAGCCCGTATCGCCATCCACCCGCAACACCCCGTTCACGGCGGGCAGGAAGCGGCAGCGCAGTAGGGGCAGGCCGCGGCAGCGGCCGACGCGCCGGGCCGCCCGCCGACAACGCCGCGGGGCCCGGCCCGCGCAGCGTCTCGCTGGCGCAGACCGGGCCCCGCCCGGTGTCACTGACGCGGTCAGGCCCGCGCGTCCGCCCCGCCGTTGCCCTCGTCGTCCGGGAGCTTGCAGACCCGCTCCAGGAAGATCGCGGCGGCCACCACGGCCGCTCCGGCGAGCACCGAAAGACCGGCGTAGATCGCCTGGTCCCGGCGCGGTTCGACCTCGAGGCCGGAGGTCAGCAGGAAGACGCCGACCCCGCCGTACAGGCCGGCCACCAGCGAGGCCACCAGGGCGCTCGCCTGGCCGAAAACCACCGCGCGGGCGGCCAGCAGCGGATCGACGCCCTTGGCACCGGGCCGCCGCTCCCGCTGGGCCCGCAGCCGTCCGCGCAGCTCGAAGGCGGTGGCGGCCAGTACGGCGGCGAGGAACGCCAGCACGATCGGCGCGGCCACCGGCACGCTGGGGAGCGTCCCGAAGGAGTCCCACAGCCGGGCGCCGCCCCAGGCCAGCACCCCGGCTGCCAGGAACAGCCCGACGAGCACCTTGATGTGTAGCTGTTTCACCGAGCGATCGCCCCTCGCACCCGTACTGCCCCTTACCGCCACCACGGCCGTCCTCGTCGCCGTCGCCGTCGCCGTCACCATCGCTAGGGTCCAACGATCACCCCGGTCCAACGACCACGCCAGCCCCAACGATCACTCCGGCCCAACGACCACGCAGATCCCAACGACCACGCCGACCCGACAACTACTCCGGCCCAACGACCACGCCGACCCGACAACTACTCCGGTCCAACGACTACTCCGGCAGCCGGAGTTCCAGGTCCGCGCGCGGCAGCACGCCCGTGCGGCCGATGAGCGAGAGGAGTTCGGCCACCGCGCCGCGCCCGGGGACCTCCGCCTCCGGGTCGATGTCGTGCCACGGCGCCAGGACGAAGGCCCGCTCATGGGCGCGCGGATGCGGCAGCGTCAGCCGCGGGTCGTCGGAGACGACGCCCTGATAGGCCACGATGTCGACGTCGATGGTGCGCGGCCCCCAGCGCTCGTCGCGGACCCGCTTGAAGGCCTCCTCGATGGCGTGCCCGCGCTCCAGGAGGGAGTCCGGCGGCAGGGTCGTCTTGATCAGCACCACGGCGTTGAAGTACGACGGTTGACTGCCAGGCGCCACGCCCCACGGCTCGGTCTCGTACACCGGGGAGACCGCCTTGACCCGCAGGCCGGGGGTGTCCTCCAGCGCGTCGACGGCGCCCTGGAGGGTCTCCAGGCGGTTGCCGAGGTTGCTGCCCAGCGAGATCACGGCGTGTTTGGGGTTGGAGAGCGTCACATCGGCGGCGTCCACCTGCTCCACGACGGAGGCGGGCACCGGCTGTACGGTCGGGTCACTGCTGGTGTTCATGTACTCGACTCCGAGTGATGGTGATGGTCACGTCGTCGAAGGGGACGGTGATCGGCGCGTCCGGCTTGTGCACCACCACCTCCACTTCCTGCACGCCCGCGTGCTTGAGGCACTGGTCGGCGATGCGCTCCGCCAGGGTCTCGATGAGGTCGACGGGCTCGCCCTCCACGACGGCCACCACCTCCTCGGCCACGACGCCGTAGTGCACGGTCTTCGCGAGATCGTCGGAGGCGGCTGCCTTGCGGGTGTCCAGACCGAGTACCAGGTCGACGATGAAGGTCTGGCCTTCCTCGCGCTCCCGCGGGAACACCCCGTGGTGGCCTCGGGCCTTCAGCCCACGCAGCGCGACACGATCCACGCGAATCACTCCCAGCTGGTCCACGGCACCTCTGGCGCCACTGTTCGTCGGTTCCGGGCAGGCGCCGGAGCGATCCGGCAACACTGCCCCGCCATCGAATCTACCTTCGAGCACCGACAGTCCTCGCCCACGGGGGCTATGGACAAGACCCCGTCCCTGCTGCTAGGCGTGCCGCATCGCGCGGGCCGGGAGATCGTCCGCGCGCCTCTTACCCCCTGGTCCGCGCCCCACCCCTACCCGTGCCGCACTTGGCTCGAACGGGTGCGCCCCCGTCCATATGGCTGACGTCCACCGCTGACGCGGGCACCGGACCGGGTAATCGGCGCAAGTCCGGACGGCCATGGCAAGGCTCACACCCCGTGTGACCTCGGGCGACCGCCCCGGCACACACCGGACACACCCCCGGCACGCCGCGCTCACCCGCAGGCCACACCACCGGCCCGCCCCGTTCACACGGCGCCCGCGTCCGGTTCCCCCTCGTCGTCCTCGTCCTCGTCGTCCTCACGGTCCGCCAGCACCGGCGATCCGTGGTGCGACCACACCCGCCAGCCGTCCTCCGTGCGGCGGAAGACGTTCGTGGCCACGACCAACTGGCCGATCAGCGGCCCCACCGACCCGTCGTCCTCGGCCGGCCCGCCGCTGAGGATGTTCTCGGTGCAGGTCACCAGCGCGGTGTCCCCCATGACGTCGATCTCGACGTCCGTCAGGAAGAACTGGATGTACTCGGTGTTCGCCATGATCAGGGCGTACGAACGGAGCACCTCGCCACGGCCGCGCAACACCGGCCACCCGGGGTGCACCACGCTCACCTGGCCGTCCAGCCACAACTCGGACAGTGCCTCGTGATCGCCGCGCTCGATGGTCTCGTACAGGGTCGTGTTCGCCTGCTCGACCAGCTCGATGTCGGTCCGTGGGCCCAAGCCGCTCACACCGCTCCCGTCGTGGTCGCCGTCGTCCCGCCCGCTTCCCGGCCGCCGGCCCCGGGGGCCGCGTCCGGGTCGGCCGCGGTGGCCGCTGCCGCCGCGCCCTCCACGGCACGGGCCACCCGTACCGCGTCCGCGCTCGCCCTGACCTCGTGCACCCGCACCGCCCAGGCCCCCTCTCGCGCCACCATCGCCGATACCGCCGCGGTCGCCGCGTCCCGCTCCCGGGCCGGCGGCGGGGCCGCTGCCGCGCCCCCCGCCAGCACCCTGCCCAGGAACCGTTTCCGCGATGCCGCCACCAGCAACGGCCGGCCCAGCGCCCGCAGCCGCTCCAGACGGGCGATCAGGGCCAGGTCGTGCTCGGCCTGCTTGGCGAAGCCCAGGCCGGGATCGATGACGATCCGGTCCGGGTCGATACCGCCGGCCACCGCGCGCTCCATGGCCCGTCCGAGCTCGTCGACGACCTCGGCGACCACGTCCCCGTAGACGGCGCGGTTGTTCATGTCGATGGACTGGCCGCGCCAGTGCATCACGACGAACGGGACGTGGTGCGCGGCCACCGCCGGCACCATCGCCGGGTCGGCGGCGCCCCCGCTGACGTCGTTGACCAGCCGCGCCCCCGCCTGCACCGCCTGTTCGGCGACCGAGGCGCGCATGGTGTCGACGGACACCACGACACCGGCCGCGGCCAGCTCCCGTACGACCGGGACGACCCGCCGCAGTTCCTCGGCCTCGTCCACCCGCGCCGCGCCCGGGCGGGTCGACTCGCCGCCCACGTCCACCAGGTCGGCGCCCTGCGCCACCAGGTCCAGGCCGTGTTTGACGGCGAGTTCGGTGTCGAACCACTCACCGCCGTCGGAGAACGAATCGGGCGTCACGTTCACGACGCCCATCACCGCGCAGCGGTCCCAGTCCGGCAGTCCGGCCACCCGGCCACGCAAGGTACTCATGGGACCAGCGTAGGCCGTGTGCCGACCGGCCGGATTGCCACCGCCGGCTGCCCGCCCTCCTCCGCCGCGGGCCCGCTCCGGCGCGCCGGTCAGGCGGCCGGTTCCACCGCCTGCGTGGCCCGCACCGTCCCGGTGTCGTGCGCGCACGGCCGCGGCTCGGCCGGCCGGCGGCGCAGCGGCCGCGGCAGCCGCAGCTCCAGATAGCCCTCGGCCTGCAGCGTCGCCAGGCCGATCCGCGGAATGTCCCGGCTGTTGCGGAAGACCACGAACCGGGGCTCCCAGCGGGGCTGGAACTTGTCGTTGAACTTGTAGAGCGACTCGATCTGGTACCAGCGGGACAGGAAGATCAGCGTCCCCCGCCAGATCCGCAGGACCGGGCCCGCGCCGAGCTTCTCGCCGCGCTCCAGGGAGGAGCGGAACACCGCGAAGTTCAGCGACACCTGCTTGATCTTGAGGTCCGGCGCCGCCTGCAGGGCCGCGACGATCAGCAGCTCGTTCATCCCCGGGTCGGCGCCGCGGTCCCGCCGCATCAGCTCCAGCGAGATCCCGTCGTCGCCCCACGGCACGAAGTGCTGCATGGCCTTCAGGTCCCCGTACGGGCCCGGCTCCTCGCCCTCGGCGGCCGGCAGGTGCGCGGTGGCGATCACCGCGTCGCCGTCCGCCACCGCGTCGATCCGGCCCAGCGCCATCGAGAAGCCGCGCTCGGTGTCGGTGTCCCGCCAGGCGTCCGCCGCCTTCTGGATCCGCGCCAGCTCCTCCGGCTCCAGATCCGCGACCCGCCGCACCCGGGTGTGGTAGCCGTTGCGCTCGATCCGCTTGACCATCTGGCGTACGTTGCGCATCGCACGGCCGCTGAGGGTGAAGTCGGCGACGTCCACGATCGCCTCGTCGCCGAGCTCCAGCGCGTCCATCCCGGTCTCCCGGGTCCACACCTGCCCGCCGGTCTCGCTGCAGCCGGTCACCGCCGGCGTCCAGGAGTGCGCCCGCGCCTCCTCCATGAAGCGCTCGATGGCGCCCGGCCAGGCCTCCACGTCGCCTATCGGGTCGCCGCTGGCGAGCATCACACCGGAGATCACCCGGTAGCAGACCGCGGCCTTGCCGGACGGGGAGAAGACCGCGCCCTTGTCGCGGCGCAGCGCGAAGTAGCCGAGCGAGTCCCGGCTGCCGTGCCGGGCCAGCAGTTCGCGCAGCCGCTGCTCGTCCTCGTCGGTCAGCCGGGCCGCCGGGTGCTCGGGCCGGAAGGCGAGGTAGGCGGTGGTGGCGACGGTCAGCAGGCCCAGCGCGCCGAGGGAGTAGCCGACGGTGTAGTCGACCTGGTTCGTGTAGCCGATCGGGCCCTCGAAGCCGAACAGGCCGAACAGCACGTGCTCGGCGCGTTGCAGGAAGGACGGTGACCCGACCGTCTTGCCCGGGTGGGAACTGACGATCACCATGCCGATGGCGAAGCTCGCGCCGCCCAGGACCACGAAGTTGGCCAGCGCCTTCCAGCGGCTGCGCGGGTCGGGCAGCGCCGCGAATTCCTTCCGGTGCCACACCAGGAAGCCCAGCAGCGCGGTCGAGAGCACCGCTCCGAAAACGGAGTGGCGGTACACGAGCTGAGCGGCGATCCCCACCGGAAGCAGCGCCACCGCCGCTCCCCAGGCCCGCCGCTTACGCCGTTTGAGGCCGTGGGCCAGAAGGAGCAGCAGGATGCCGACGACGATGGACGCGGCGGCCGCCAGCGGACTCACCGCGCCCGGCAGGACTTCGGCCAGGGCGTGCACCCGGCTGTGCCGGAAGCGCGGGAACACCCCGGCGACCAGGTTCAACAGGCCGACGGCCGCACCGGCCGTACCGATGAGTCCGGGCACCGCTTCGGGCCGTGGGCCGCGGAGCCAGCGTGGCGTTCGCCACGCAACCTTCTCCGACTTTTCGCCATCTAGCCTGTCAGACATCACTTTCCCGTCGCCCCGGTCGAGAAGACGTGCGAGCCTAGTCGCAGCATCTGGACTTTTTGCGCCCTGTATGACGGCGTTTCAGGGCTCGGGGTTCCATCAGCGGTACGGATGACCCGGCCGCCCGGAAGAAAGCACCACATGGGTCTCACCAGCAAGAAAGTGCTGCTTCTTGCCGTCCTCGTCGCGGTGGCACTGTTCATCCTCACCGTTTGGCTCTGGCCGCGCCTCTCCAAGGGGAACTGGCGCGCCGTCCTCGGCCGGGTCGGGCTCCTGCTGGCGACCCAGCTCTCCCTCTTCGCCGCGGTCGGCCTGTTCGCCAACAACTCCTTCGGCTTCTACGCCTCCTGGGCCGACCTCTTCGGCCAGGAGCAGGAACCGGGTGTGGTGACGAATTACCAGACCGGCCCGAACGGCACCAAGCTGCAGATGCTGGGCACCGAACGCATCAGCGTCCAGAACGGCTCCCGGCCCTCCGCGGCCGGCCGTATCGACAAGGTGCTCATCCGCGGCGAGCATTCCAAGATCGCCAGCCCCGCGTTCGTGTATCTGCCGCCGCAGTACTTCCAGAAGAAATACACGAAGAAGCAATTCCCGGCGGCGCTGGTACTCACCGGATACCCGGGCACCGCCGAGGCGCTCTACAAAAAGCTGCATTTCCCGCAGACCCAGCACGGCCTGCTGAAGGAACACCGGATGCGGCCGACCGTCTTGGTGATGATGCGGCCGACCGTGGCGCCGCCGCGGGACACCGAATGCGTGGACATACCGAACGGCCCGCAGACCGAGAGCTTCTTCACCAAGGACCTGCGCGCCGATATCACCGAGCACTACCGAATAGGGCGCGAGGCGAAGAGCTGGGGCGTCATCGGCGACTCCACCGGCGGCTACTGCGCCCTGAAGATGGCCATGCGCCACCCGGAGGCGTACTCCACCGCGGTGGCCCTCTCCGGCGCGTACAAGGCCCCGCTGGACGCCACCACCGGCGACCTCTTCGGCGGCGACCTGCGGCTGCAGCGTGAGAACAACCTGCTGTGGCGTCAGCGGCACCTGCCCGCGCCGCCGGTGAACCTCCTGGTCACCAGCAGCAAGCAGGGCGAGGCCAACTACAAGCAGACGCTCCGCTTCATCGAGCAGACCAAGTCGCCCACCCGCATCTCGTCGATCATCCTCGACAGCGGCGGCCACAACTTCAACACCTGGCGCCGCGAGATCCCGGCGGCCCTCGAATGGCTGGGCAACCACCTCAAGGCGTGACTCCCAGCGCCGGGCCCGATGGCGGGTCTTCCGTGCGGCGGGACGGCCGGTGCGCCGCCCCGTCGCCTTCCCGCGGGCGTCAGCGCGCCAGTATCAGGCTCATCGCCTCGGCCCGGGTCGCCGCGTCGCGCAGCTGACCGCGGACGGCCGAGGTCGTCGTCTTCGCGCCCGGCTTCCGCACCCCGCGCATGGTCATGCACATGTGCTCGCACTCGATGACGACGATCACGCCGCGCGGCTCCAGGATCTCCATCAGCGAGTCCGCGATCTGCGTGGTCAGCCGCTCCTGTACCTGCGGGCGGCGGGCGTACACGTCCACCAGGCGGGCCAGCTTCGACAGACCGGTGATCTTGCCGTCGGCGGACGGGATGTAGCCGACGTGCGCCACCCCGACGAACGGGACCAGGTGGTGCTCACAGCTCGACACCAGCTCGATGTCCTTGACCAGCACCATTTCGTCGTGGCCCAGGTCGAACGTGGTCGTCAGCACGTCCTCCGGCTTCTGCCAGAGTCCGGCGAAGATCTCCTTGTACGCCCGTGCCACCCGCGCCGGCGTCTCCAGCAGACCCTCGCGGTCCGGGTCCTCGCCCACCGCGATCAGCAGCTCGCGGACGGCGTTCTCGGCCCGCTTCTCGTCGAACGTACCGATCGTGCCGTCGACGTCCAGCGTCACAGGGTCCGTCATATGTGCCTCGTTCCTTCTGCACCCGCTCGAACGCGGTTGAGTAGCGGCATGCCGCGCCCCCCAGGCTAAACCTGGGGGGCGCGGCATGTATTCCAGGGACCGTGGGCCCCCGGGTCAGCTCTCCGGGCGCGGCTCCTCCGAGGCCTCCGCCTTCTTCTCCGTGGAGACGGTGGCCGCCGTCACGGAGCCGTTGGCCGGGGCCAGCTCCTTGGGCGAGAGCACCGGCGGGCGGGTGGACGGCGTACGCCGCGAGGAACCGGTCCACGCCGGGCGGGCCGGGCGCTTGACCACGTGCTTGAACAGCTCCGCGATCTCCTCCTTGCCGAGGGTCTCCTTCTCCAGGAGGGTCAGCACGAGGTTGTCGAGGATGTCGCGGTTCTCGACCAGGATCTCCCACGCCTCGTTGTGCGCGGTCTCGATCAGCTTCTTCACCTCTTCGTCGACCAGCGCGGCGACCTCTTCGGAGTAGTCGCGCTGGTGACCCATCTCACGGCCCAGGAAGGGCTCGGAGTTGTCGGTGCCGAACTTGATCGCGCCGAGCCGCTCGGTCATGCCGTACTGCGTGACCATCGCGCGGGCCGTGGCGGTGGCCTTCTCGATGTCGTTGGCGGCACCGGTGGTCGGGTCGTGGAAGACCAGCTCCTCCGCCGCGCGGCCGCCGAGCATGTACGCCAGCTGGTCGAGCATCTCGTTGCGGGTGGTGGAGTACTTGTCCTCGTCGGGCAGGACCATGGTGTAGCCCAGGGCCCGGCCGCGGGACAGGATCGTGATCTTGTGGACCGGGTCGGAGTTCGGGGAGGCCGCCGCGACCAGGGCGTGTCCGCCCTCGTGGTACGCGGTGATCTTCTTCTCCTTCTCGGACATGATCCGGGTCCGCTTCTGCGGGCCCGCCACGACGCGGTCGATCGCCTCGTCCAGGAAGTGGTTGTTGATCAGCTTCTCGTCGCTCCGGGCCGTCAGCAGCGCGGCCTCGTTCAGGACGTTCGACAGATCGGCACCGGTGAAGCCGGGGGTCCGCTTGGCGACGGCCGAGAGGTCGACGTCCGGGGCGACCGGCTTGCCCTTCTGGTGGACCTTGAGGATCTCCAGGCGGCCCTGCAGGTCCGGACGGTCGACGGCGATCTGCCGGTCGAAACGGCCGGGGCGCAGCAGCGCCGGGTCGAGGATGTCCGGGCGGTTCGTCGCGGCGATCAGGATCACACCGCCCTTGACGTCGAAGCCGTCCATCTCGACGAGGAGCTGGTTCAGGGTCTGCTCGCGCTCGTCGTGGCCACCGCCGAGGCCCGCACCGCGGTGCCGGCCGACGGCGTCGATCTCGTCGACGAAGACGATCGCCGGGGCGTTCGCCTTGGCCTGCTCGAAGAGGTCACGGACCCGGGAGGCACCGACACCGACGAACATCTCGACGAAGTCGGAGCCGGAGATCGAGTAGAACGGGACGCCCGCCTCACCGGCGACGGCGCGCGCGAGCAGGGTCTTGCCCGTTCCGGGCGGGCCGTACAGCAGCACGCCCTTGGGAATCTTGGCGCCGACCGCCTGGAACTTGGCCGGCTCCTGCAGGAACTCCTTGATCTCGTGGAGTTCCTCGACGGCCTCGTCCGATCCCGCGACGTCCGCGAAGGTCGTCTTGGGGGTGTCCTTGGTGAGGAGCTTCGCCTTCGACTTCCCGAAGTTCATCACCCGGGAGCCGCCGCCCTGCATCTGGTTTATCAGGAACAGGAAGGCGATCGGAATCAGAATGAAGGGAAGCAGCGTCACCAGCAGGCTGATGAACGGGTTCTGCTTCGACGGGGAGACGGTGTACCCGTCCTTGATTTCGCCGGTCTGGTACTTGGCCTGCAGGTTCTTCGCCAGATCGACGCCCTGGTCGCCGATGTAGCTCGCCTGGATCTTGTTGGAGCCGTCGACCTTGTTGGAGCCCGACAGCTCGACCTTGATCTTGTTGTCATCGCCGGTGGTCAGCTCGGCGGACTTCACCTTGTTGTCAGCGATCGCCTTGACGACCTGACCGGTGTCCACCGTCTTGTAACCGCCGGACGAGCCGACGACCTGCATCAACACGACCACGGCGAGGACGGCCAGCACGATCCACATGACCGGCCCACGGAAGTATCGCTTCACGTCCATCCATACGGAGCCGTTGACGGCCCCGTCCCTCCTGCCACAGTGAGGCACAACGCCCTCTGAGGGCTGGTCGTGCGTACGGTGTATTACTGGCCCGAAAAACAACTGCCTTCGGACGGTACCCCAGCATTGTCACCCGGCGCCTGCGCCGACAGAGAACATGCAGCCGGGGATTCCACTCTCCCTGCTCCAACGGCGGGCGGCCGCGAAGGGTTCCCGCCCGGCCCCGCCAGTTGCACCGGGACCCGCCCGGCACACCGGCCGGACGGGCGCGAGTCCGCCGTCAGCCGCCGTAGACCTGGGGCGCGAGGGTACCGACGAACGGCAGGTTCCGGTACTTCTCGGCGTAGTCCAGGCCGTACCCCACGACGAATTCGTTGGGGATGTCGAAGCCGATCCACTTCACGTCGATGGCGACCTTGGCCGCCTCCGGCTTGCGCAGCAGCGTGACGACCTCCAGGGAGGCCGGCTCGCGCGAGCCGAGGTTCGACAGCAGCCACGACAGGGTCAGGCCCGAATCGATGATGTCCTCGACGATCAGGACGTGCTTGCCCTTGATGTCGGTGTCGAGGTCCTTGAGGATGCGGACCACACCGGAGGACTGGGTGCCCGCGCCGTACGACGACACGGCCATCCAGTCCATCGTGACGGGGGTGGACAGCGCGCGCGCCAGGTCCGCCATCACCATCACCGCGCCCTTGAGGACACCGACGATGAGCAGGTCCTTGCCCGCGTACTCCGCGTCGATCTTGGCGGCCAGCTCAGCCAGCTTCGCGTCGATCTCTTCCTTGCTGATGAGTACCGACTGAAGGTCGGAGCCCATGTCCTTGTCGTCCACCCGTGCCACTCTCGTTTGGTTCGGTGTTCACGTCAGCCGTGAGACTTCAGATGCAAGGCAGCGTCTGCGGCTCAGCCCTGCCGGATGACCAGTCTGCCACCCTGCCGCCGAACACCGACCCGCCCGGGGAGGTTGATGGCGCCCTGGCCCCGCCATGCGGTGATCAGCCGGTCCACTTCCTCGATGTGGCGGGCGAAGAGCGAACCGGCGGGGGAACCGGCGCCGATCACGGCCCGGCGCAGCACCCGGCGGCGGACCGCGGGGGGCAGCGCGTACAGGGCCGCGACGTCGAGGCCGCCGGCGTCGTCGAGGACCGCGCCCTCGGCGTCCGCCGCCCAGGCGTCCAGGGCGTCGGCGTCGTCACGCGAGAGCTGGGCGGTCCGGGCCAGCGCCTCGACGACGCCCTTGCCGAGCGCCTTCTCCAGGGCGGGCAGGCCCTCGTGGCGCAGCCGGGAGCGGGTGTACGCGGGGTCGGAGTTGTGTGGGTCGTCCCAGACGGGCAGCGCCTGGATCAGGCAGGCCTTGCGGGCGGTCTGGCGGTCGACGTCCAGGAAGGGGCGGCGGTAGCGGCCACCGGTGCCGCTGGTGGCGGCCATACCGGAGAGCGAACGGGTCCCGGAGCCGCGGGCGAGGCCGAGCAGCACGGTCTCGGCCTGGTCGTCGCGGGTGTGGCCGAGCAGGACCGCGGCGGCGCCGTGGCGCTCGGCGATGGCGTCCAGGGCGGCGTACCGGGCGTCACGGGCGGCGGCTTCCGGGCCGCCCTCGCGGCCGACGGTGACGGCGACGACCTCGACCGGGTCGAGGCGCAGGGCCCGCAGCCGCAGCGCGACCTCGGCGGCGCGCAGATCGGAGCCCTCCTGGAGGCCGTGGTCGATGGTCACGCCCCCGGCCCGGACGCCCAGCTTGGGCGCCTCGAAGGCGAGGGCGGAGGCGAGCGCCATCGAGTCGGCGCCGCCGGAACATGCGACGAGCACGAGCGGGGGCTCGTGCCGGTCCTGTGCGCTGTGGTGGGTGAGGACGTCGTGGAGTACGCGGCGGACCGCCAGGCGTATCGCGGCGACCGCTGGATGGGGACCCATGTCCGTTTCCAATCGTTCAGCTGGGGTGCCTCGGGCCGGTGAGGGCTTTTCGTCACACAGAGTGCCTAGATGGTGACAGAGGCGAGCGGTTCCCCGAGCATTGCACGCCTATCCATCGGTAACGGTCCCTCAGACGGGTGATTGAAGGGGCGCTCTACTGCCACGCGGTGTGCCCAGCTCACAACGTTCGTCTACGGTGCCCCGTCCGCCTTCCGGTGCACCCGCGCGACCCAGTCCGCCGGTTTGGCGATCTCCTGTTTGGTGGGGAGGGTGTTCGGCGACGTCCAGACCCGGTTGAAACCGTCCATCCCGACCTCCTCGACGACCGCGCGGACGAACCGCTCGCCGTCGCGGTACTGCCGCAGCTTGGCGTCCAGGCCGAGCAGTTTACGCAGCGCCTGGTCGAGCCGCCCGGCACCGCTGGCCCGCCGCTTCTGGAACTTCTCCCGGATCTCGGCGACCGACGGCACGACGTCCGGCCCCACCCCGTCCATCACGAAATCCGCGTGACCCTCCAGGAGGGACATCACGGCGGTCAGCCGCGCCAGGATCTCGCGCTGCGCCGGCGTCTGGACGAGATCGACGATCGAGCGCCCGCCGTCCTCTTCCTCCTCGCCCTCGGGCCGGGCACCGGCCAGCGACTGGGCGGCCTCCCGCAGCCGCTCGAGGAGGGTGCCCGGATCGATGTCGGTCTCCCCGAGGAACGACTGGATCTCGCCCTCGATGTGGTCGCGCAGCCACGGCACGGCCGTGAACTGGGTACGGTGCGTCTCCTCGTGCAGGCACACCCACAGCCGGAAGTCGTGCGGTTCCACTTCGAGCTCACGCTCCACGTGGACGATGTTCGGCGCGACCAGCAGCAGCCGGCCGCCCTGCTCACCGGCCGGCAGGTCCCGGCCGGGCGGCGCGAACGTCTCGTACTGGCCGAGCACCCGCGACGCCAGGAACGACAGCAGCATCCCCAGCTCCACGCCGGTCACCTTGCCGCCGACCGCGCCCAGCACCGCGCCCCCGGGGACCGTCGAACGGCGGTCCTCCATCTTGGCGAGCAACGGTTTGAGCACGGCCCGGAAGCCGGCGACGTTCGCCTTGACCCAGCCGGGCCGGTCCACGACCAGGACGGGCGTGTCGTGCGGCACCTCGCCCTGCGCGTCCGGCTGCGCCAGCCGCGTGAACGCCCGCACATGCGCCTCGGACGCCTTGGCGTGCTTGCGCAGCTCGGCGACGATCGCCCGCGCCTCGTCCCGGCTCACCTCTGGGCCCGGCCGCACGAACCGGGTCGCGGTCGCGACCGCGAGGTTCCAGTCGACCATCTCGGTTCCACCGATGCTCGTCATGACTTCACGGTACGGGCCCGTGGGTCCACGGGGTAGCCGACCACGTACTTGTCTGTCCCGCCGCGGGTCTTGCTCGCCGTTGCTCCCCCACTGCCTAAAGGGCGTGGGAGGTACCCCCAGCGGCGGGCGTGGTGTTTTCGGGTGCGGTGACAGCCCTACAGACTTCGTCCTCCGGTCTGTCCCCTCCCGTGAGTGGGGGGAAGAGCTGAGCGGGGGCGGGCCTGATCTGTTGGCTGCACGCGCGTAGGCATTACGGACACCCCCACCGCCCTTAACTTCCCCCCAACGGGAGGGGACGGGCCGGAGGGGCCGGTTGTGTGGACGTAAAGCGAAGCAGACCACACAACCGGCCCCGGAG
>NZ_JBHWDV010000050.1:0-50252 GCF_042734445.1 Streptomyces sp. NPDC059649 | reverse complement strand
GTGCTCGGACCACATCACCGAGTACATCGCCAGCTCCGCCCCGGTGGGGCGGCGGCCCAGGATCTCGCGGATCCGCGCGTACTCGTCCTCCTTCAACCCCAGTTCGGCCCACGGCAGCTCGGTGTCCGGCGTGGTGGCGGCGTGCTTGACCGTGTCCAGCGTCATGCGTTGACCAACTTCTTCAAGACGGAGGTGAAGAATCCCAGGCCGTCGGTCCGGCCGGTCCCGATCAGCGGCTCCACCGCGTGCTCGGGGTGCGGCATCAGACCGACCACATTGCCCGC
The DNA here is from genome assembly GCF_042734445.1 of Streptomyces sp. NPDC059649. Classification (NCBI taxonomy): domain Bacteria; kingdom Bacillati; phylum Actinomycetota; class Actinomycetes; order Kitasatosporales; family Streptomycetaceae; genus Streptomyces; species Streptomyces sp. NPDC059649. The sequence goes on along the minus strand of NZ_JBHWDV010000050.1, from coordinate 49,968 downwards.
CGCATTCGTGATGCCGGCAATGTCACGCAGCGAACCGTTGGGGTTCGTGCCCACGTAGCGGAAGGCCACCCGGCCCTCCGCCTCCAGCATGTCCAGCGTCCGTTCATCGGCCACGAACCGGCCGTCGATGTTCTTCAGCGGAACGGAGATCTCCTGCCCGGCCGTGAAATCTGTCGTCCAGGCCGTGGACGCGTTCTCCACCCGCAGCTTCTGGTCACGGCAGATGAAGTGCAGATGGTTGTTGCGCAGCATCGCGCCCGGCAGCAGATGCGTCTCGGTCAGCACCTGGAACCCGTTGCAGATACCCAGCACCGGAAGACCGTTCCGGGCGCCGGCGATCACCGATTCCATGACCGGTGAGAAGCGCGAAATGGCCCCGGCGCGCAGGTAATCGCCGTACGAAAACCCGCCGGGCAGGACCACGGCGTCGACCTGCTTGAGGTCCTTGTCACGGTGCCACAGCGGCACCGCCTCGGCGCCCGCAAGACCGACCGCGCGCCGGGTGTCACGGTCATCGAGGGTGCCGGGGAAGGTGATCACCCCTATCCGTGCGGTCATGACGGCTCGACCTTCACGGTGAAGTCTTCGATGACGGTGTTGGCGAGGAAGGTGTCGGCCAGTTCCTCGATCCGGGCGAGGGCGGCGTCATCGACCGGCCCCTCCACCTCCAGCTCGAACCGCTTGCCCTGACGGACATCGGCGATCGCGATTCCGTCGAATCCGAGACGGGGCAGTGCGCGCTGCACCGCTTGCCCCTGCGGGTCGAGGATCTCCGGCTTGAGCATGACGTCGACCACGACGCGTGCCACTGGCACTCCTTCCGGTAAGTGCTTTCACGCAAAAGGGAGTTGAATGGTTCCACCGGAAGGGAAAAAGTGACCTGTTTCACTTCGGGGTGAGCTGATTCGCGCCGGAGTGACGTACTGCGCTCCGGCGTGAAGTGCGGATCAGTCCCGTCGGTCCGGGCCGCCGTCCGGTCGGCTCCATTAGGGGGAAGCCGGGGCGGCGAAGTCAAGGCGCGGCAGGAATCCCGCCGGTCGTTTGAAAGTCCTTGAAAGTGGCTGGAGTCGACCCCGCGACTTGATGAAGTCTTGTTCGTACAGCAGCACCCTCACCGGCTTCCGAGGGGGCTGCCTACGCCGCACCATCGATGGGGGAATTCAGTTCCATGCCAGAACCACAAGTGGATCCACGGCCGGTCGCCGTCATCGGAGCGGGCCCTTCCGGGCTGGCTTCTCTCAAGAACCTCAGTGATCTCAACATTCCGTGTGTGGCGTACGAGGCGCACTCCGGCGTAGGCGGTATCTGGGACATCGGGAATCCGCGGAGTTCCGTCTACCAGAACACCCACACCATCACCTCCCGCGAGGTGACCGGTTATGCGGATCTTCCCATGGACCGCGGGCTGCCGGCGTATCCCCGGCACGATCAGGTGCACCGTTATCTGCGGCAGTACGCGGAGCGGTTCAACCTGCTGCCGCTGATCCGGTTCAACTCCGACGTCACACAGGTCGAGCGGCTCACCGACGGCTGGCGGGTCACCACCGCGGACGGTCACTCGGCCGAGCACCGCGCGCTGATCATCGCGAACGGCCACAACTGGCACCCCCATATGCCGGCGTTCTCCGGGAAGTTCGACGGCGAGATCCTGCACAGCCGGGACTACACCAGCCCGGCCGGTCTCGCCGGCAAGCGGGTCCTGGTCATCGGGGCCGGAAACTCCGGCTGTGACATCGCGGTGGAAGCCGCCGGGGTCACCGACCACGTCGCGATCAGCATGCGCCGCGGCTACTACTTCTTCCCGAAATTCATCTTCGGAAAGCCCGCGGACCAGGTCTCCGAATCGAGCCAGAATCTGCGGCTGCCGGCCCCGGTGGCGCGGGCGGCGTACCGGACCATGCTGAAACTGAGCATCGGCAGCCCCGAACAGTTCGGACTGCCGAAGCCCGATCACGAGCCGCTGGAATCCCCGCCGATCGTGAACTCCCTGCTGCCGTACTACTGCGCGCACGGCCGGGTGAAGGTGCGCAAGGCCCCGGTGCGTTTCGACGGGAAGTTCGTCGAGTTCTCGGACGGTACGTCGGAGGAATTCGACACCATCATCATGGCGACCGGTTTCCGGATCCACATTCCGTTCGTCGGCGAGGAGCACCTCGACTGGAACAAGGGCCGGCCGGACTTCTATCTGCTCGCCTTCTCGCCGCGCTACGACGACCTCTTCATCGCCGGAATGACCGACGGAACGGGCGGCCATTTCCCGACCGTCGAGCTGCAGTCGCGGGTGATCGCGAGCTACCTGGCGGCCCGGGAACACGACCCGGAGGCGGCCCGCCGGTTCGACGAGCGCAAGCGGAGGCGGGACGTGGACATCACCGGCGGGATCAAGTTCCTGGACTCCCCGCGCAATCTCACCCAGTTCGAACTCCTCACCTATCTGCGGGTGCTGCGCGACCACCTGTCGCTGCTCGGCGGCCGCGACACCACCTACGCCCAACGGCCCTCCCTGCTGGAGCAGGCGGCCGCGCTCTTCTCGGGAGGCCGCAAGTGAACGCCGTCGGTGCGGCGGTACTGAGCGAGGTGCAGAAGGAGGTCCTCGACGAGGTGCTCGTCGGGGTGCCGTACAACAGCGCCTCCCAGTTCCACGAGTACTTCGGCACCCGGGCCGCCCCGCCGCGGTTCGGACAGTCCTGCGCCTGGCAGTCGTTCACGGCCGGCCGGCTGGTCGCCGAACGGTCCGGGATCACCGCCGAATACCCCATCGACGGGCGGCATGTGGCGGCCGTCTACCGGCGGGCGGAGGGCATCGACATCCTCGACCCGTACCTGCTGCACGCCGAGCCGCTGCGGCTCGAACGCTCCGCCGCGACCGACGGCGTCGTACGGCTGACCGTCGACGCCTACCCGTACCGCGTCAAGAAGGACGGCAGCCCGGCGCCCAGCCGGGTGCGGGCCACCTGGACGCTCGACGACGACGCGGTCCGCCTGGACTACCTGCGCTACAGCCCGCGGCGCGGCCACAACATCGCCTCGCGGTCGTTCGTGCTGCGCCCCGAATCGCAGCTGGAGACCGTGCCGCCGGCCGCGGACTGGGTGCGTCCGCTGCTGGTCCACCCCGAGCAGCACAGCGTCTCCCTACGGGTGCTGCACCCGGCCACCCGGCAGATGGCCGAGCTGATCCTGCCGCTCGCCGGACGGCCCGCCGGGGTCGCCGAGGACAGCCTGCTGATGATCACCAAGGACAACCAGGGCGCCGTCGCGACCCACGGCGACGCCCGCTTCCGGCACGACCTGGAGACCGTGGCGGACGCGGTCGGCGCACCGCAGGACGACGTGGTCGCCTTCCTCCTCGAAGCGGCCGCGATCCACCGCGCCGCGGCCCCGGCCGGGCTGGTCCTGGCCCCGTACTCCCTGGAGGACGAGTGACCGCCCCAGCCGCGCGGGACGACCGGCCCGCCCGTTCCTACTTCCTGGCCGGCACCATGCAGGGCGCGCGCACCGGCGCCGACCTCACCGACCAGTCCTACCGGCAACGGCTGACCGAGGCGCTGCGCGCGCGGCGCCCCGACGCGGTCATCCACGACCCGGGCGTGATGATGGCCGAATGGCTCGCCGCGCACCCCGCGGACGTCCGCGCCGCACACGCCGCGCTGGCCGACCGCACGGTCCTGCGCCACGACGAACTCGCCAAGGAACTCCGCGAGTTGACCGACCTGTTCCACCGGCTCACCCGGCTGGCGGCGGACAGCGACGTCTGTGTGGCCTGGCTGCCCGGGCACGAGCCGAGCATGGGCACCGCCGCCGAGATGCTCTCCGCGCACCGTGCCGGACGCACCGTCGTCGCGATCACGGACATGCGCCAGAACCTCGCGGTGCTGTCCTGCTCGACCGTGATCCTCCCGGACCTGGCCGCCTTCACCGACTGGCTCGACGCGGGCGGTGACGCCTTATGACCGGGCACCTGTACGACGCGGACAAGCCCCGCGAGGCCTGTGGCGTCGCGGGGGTCTGGGGGCCGGCCGGCCACCACGCCGCGCTGGTACGGGAGATGCTCGTCGCACTGCAGCACCGCGGCCAGGAGAGCGTCGGCATCGCCGTCGGCACCGGCGACGCCCTGGTCGCCCGGCACGGCGCCGGCACCGTCGCCCAGGGACTGCCCGACCTCGACGGACTGCCCGACGGCCCGGTCGCGGTCGGCCACGTCCGCTACGCCACCCACGGCGCCCGGGACGGGCTGGCCGGCGCCCAGCCGGTCGTCCTGGACCGGCCGCCGCTGGCCCTGGCCCACAACGGCACCCTCGTCGACCCGCACACCGCCCCCGGCGCCGAGGCCATCGACCCCGGCCGGTGGGCCACCGACAGCGAGCTGATGGCGCACCTGCTGCTCGCCCGGCGCGCCGCGGCGGGCGTCGACACCTCGACCGCCCTGCACGCCGTCCTGCCCGGACTCACCGGCGCCTACGCGCTGGTGCTGTCCGACGGCGCGCAGCTGTACGGCGTGCGCGACCCGCACGGCTTCCGGCCGCTGGCCCTCGGCCGGCGCGGCGACGCCTGGCTGCTCGCCTCTGAGACCGCGGCGATCACCACCGTCGGCGGCGAGGTGGTCCGCGAGCTGGAACCCGGCGAGGTACTGACCATCGGCCCGCACGGCACCGCGAGCAGCCGGGTGCCGGTGCCGGACGCCAAGACCGCGGCCTGCCTCTTCGAATACGTCTACTTCGCCCGGGCCGACTCGGCCCTCGCCGGGCGCAGCGTCTACCAGGCCCGCTACCGGGCGGGCCAGGCGCTGGCCGACTACGCGCCGGTGACCGGATCGCCGCGCCCGGTGGTCGTCGCCACCCCGGAGACGGCACGGGTCGCCGCCGACGGTTACGCCGAGCGGGCCGGACTGCGCGTCGTCCAGGGCCTGTTGCGACCCGGGGCGGTCGGCCGCAGCTTCATCGCGGGCGACCCGGCGGCCCGGGAGACCACCGTGCGCCGCAAGCTCGCCCCGGTCGCCGCCGCGGTCGCCGGGCAGCGGGTGGTGCTGGTGGACGACTCGCTCGTCCGGGGCACGACCATGCGCACCGTGACCGGGCTGCTGCGCAAGGCCGGGGCCGTCGAGGTGCACCTGCGGGTGGCCTCCCCGCCGTACCGGTGGCCGTGCTTCTACGGCATCGACACCGGACGGCCGGAGGAACTGCTCGCCGCCCGGCTGCCGATCACCGAACTGGCCGAGCAACTGGGCTGCGACAGCGTGGCGTTCCTCTCGCTGGACCGGCTCCTGGAGGCGGCCGGCGGGGACCCCTCCGGCTACTGCACCGCCTGCCTGACCGGCCGCTACCCGACCGCGACCCCCGCCGGGACGCTCGCCGCCCCGGCCACCCGGCCGCAGCCGGGAACCAGATCCGGCACCGCCCTCGCGTCCCGAGGCACCGTCGAATGAGGAGCACAGCAGTGAACACCCCAACCGAGGCGACCACGACCACGGTGCCGGACCCCGGCCGGGAGCCCCGCACCCTCGTCGAGGCGCTGCTCGCCCGCGCCGCGGGCCCCGACGCGCACCGGCCGGTGGTCACCGCCCTCGACGCGTCCGGGGACACCATCGAGACCCTGACCGCCGTCGAACTCGACCACCGGGCCCGGGAGCTGGCCACCGCGCTGCGCGCGACCGGTACCGCCGGCGACCGCGTCATCGTGCCGGCGCTGCCCGGACTCGACTTCCACATCGGCTTCCTGGGCTGCCTGTACGCCGGCATGATCGCCGTACCGGTGCCCGCGTTCCGCACCGCCGCCCGCGGCGGCACCACCACCCGCGCCGAGCGGCTGTCGGCGATCTGCGGCGACTGCGACCCGTGCGCCGTCCTCGTCTCCACCCAGGAGGACGCCGACGAGGCCGACGCCGAACTGCTGCCCGGCGTGCGGTGGATCGCCGTCCGCCGGGCGGACCGCCCGGAGGCCGGCGGGGCCGCGCTGCCCGACCCGGTCGCGCTCGACCCGGCGACCACGGCGCTGCTCCAGTACACCTCCGGTTCCACCGGCGACCCGCGCGGCGTCGTCGTCCGGCACGGCAACCTCGTCGCCAACCAGATCGCGATGCGCGACGCCTGTGAGGTGGAGCCCACCACCACCATCGTCAGCTGGCTGCCGTTCTTCCACGACATGGGCCTGTGCACCGCGGTGGTGCTGCCGCTGGTGTCCGGCGCGGCCACCGTCACCATGGAGCCGGCCACCTTCGTCCGCGACCCGCGGGTGTGGCTGCGCGCCATCGCCGCCGAGGACGACGTGTTCACCGCCGCGCCCGACTTCGCGTACGACATGTGCGTCAACCGCATCCCCGCGGAGGAGCGCGCCGCCCTCGACCTGTCCACCTGGCGGGTCGCGGTCAACGGCTCCGAGCCCGTACGGGCGGCCACCCAGCGGCGGTTCGCCGAGGCGTTCCGGCTGAGCTTCTTCCGCGAGGAGGTCTTCTCGCCCGGCTTCGGGCTCGCCGAATGCACCCTCCTGGTGAGCGTCAGCCCGTCGCTGGAACCGGTGGTGGCGGTGCACTACGACCGCGACGCACTGGCCGAGGGCAAGGCCGTGCCGACCACCGACACCGCGGCGGGCGTCGAACTCGTCGGCTGCGGGCCGGTGGCGGACGGCATCCGCGTCGCCGTGGTCGACCCGGCGACCCGCCGGCCGCTCGCGGACCGCGTGGTCGGTGAGATCTGGGTCGACTCGCCGGGCAACTGCGGGGGCTACTGGGGCCGCGAGCAGGAGTCCGCGGAGGTCTTCGCGGCCCGCACGGCCGGCACCGAGGACGGCTCCGGCCCCACCTACGTACGGACCGGGGACCTCGGATTCGTCGACGGGGGCGAGCTGTTCATCACCGGCCGCATCAAGGACGTGCTGATCATCGGCGGGGAGAACTACTTCCCGCAGGACGCCGAGGCCGTCGCGGTCGCCGCCCACCCCGCCTTCGCCCAGCAGCGGGCCGCTGCCTGGCCGCTCCACGAGGACGACCGGGGCGTCGCCGTCGTCGTGGAGACCACCGTGCGCGACCCGGAGGTGCTCGCCACCGCCGTCCGCGCGGCCGGTATCGCGGTGGCCAAGGTGCTGCCGACCGCGGTCAGCGTCTACGCCGTACCGCGCAACAAGGTGCCCCGCACCACCAGCGGGAAGATCCGCCGGCGCGCCTGCGCCGAGCAGATGAGGTCGGGCCAGCTGCCGCCGCTGGCCCAGTGGTCCAGCATGCGGAAGGACGGTGCGGTATGAGCGTCACCCAGGAGATCACCCCGGAGCTCGTCGTCGAGCGGCTGCGCCAGGTGCTGGCCGAGCTGCTGGAGATGGCACCCGCCGACCTCGACGCGGACGTCCCGCTCAGCGCCTTCGGCATCGACTCCATGACGAGTTTCGTGCTGCTCGGCGACCTGGAGAAGTGGTGCGGCGCCGAACTGCGCACCGAGGCGTCGCTGGGCACCCTCACCCTGACCGAGGCGGCCGACGCGGTCGTGGCGGAGCTGCGGCAGCCGCGGAAGGAGCGCTGAGCATGGCCCTGGACGCCTTCGGGTTCCTCTTCACCGGACGCGGGCTCGACCCCGACCGCGACCGGTCCGTCATCGAACGGGACGGCTTCCGCGCCGTCATCGTCGGCATGGCGGACCCGGCCCGGGCGCCCGAGATCGCCGCCCGGCTCGTCGACGAGGGCATCCAGCTCATCGAACTGTGCGGCGGCTTCGGCCCCGTGTGGACGGCCCGGGTCATCGAGGCCACCAAGTCCCGTGTCCCGGTCGGCTCGGTCGGCTACGGCCCCGAGTCGATCGACGGCATGGCAGCGCTCTTTCCTCCGCAGGCAGGCTGATCCCGCAGCCTGCCCCCCCGCCGGGCCCCCTTTCGTCCCCCCGTACGGGAGGAGGCCCGGCGGGCCCCGGCCGTTCCCCCGACACCACGAGAGGGACCACCATGAACCGCGCCGGACTCCACGAGCTGCGCGTCCTGGCCGCCAGCCGCCCCGCCCTCCCGCTGCTGCTGCACGCCGGCCGGCTGGCCCGGCCCCTGACGTACATCCCGAAGCTGGGCTGGCTGACCGCCGACGCGGCGACCGCCCGGTCCGTGCTCGTCGACCAGAAGCACTTCACCGTCCTCGACCGCGGCGGCGTCGGCCGGCTGTGGGCCCAGCTGCTGGGCGACTGGGTCGAGGACCTCTTCGACGGCGAGGGGCACCGGGCCCTGCGCGCCGGCACCCGCGAGCTGTTCGGCGAGACCGCGGCCCGCGAGCTGGTCGACCGCACCATCGGGGCCCGGCTCGTCGAGGCCCGCGTCCAGCTCGCCGCGGGACGGCCGGTCGACGTCGCGGCCCTCGGCCGGGCGGTGGTCGGACGGATCGTCACCGAGCTGCTCCGGGTCCCGGTCACCGGCACCGACGACGCCGCCTACGAACGGGTCTTCGCCACCGCCCGGGAGCTCGCGGCACTGTCCGTCGAAGCGGCCGGCGGCGGCGAGTTGACCGAGGCCACGGTGGCCCGCGGCCGGGGCATCGTCGCCCGGCTCACCGGGCACGTCGAGGGCCTCTGGGCGACCGAGCCCGCCGACCGCCTCATCGGGCGCTGCCGCGAGGTCGGCCTGGACGCCCGGCAGACCGCCGGCATGGCCGCGCTGGTGGGCGTGGCCGCCACCGAGACCGCCGCCAGCGCCATCACCAGAACCGTCGCGCTGCTGCACGACACCGGCGAGCAACACGCCCTGCTGGCGGCCCCGCAGCGGGTCCCGGACGCGGTCCGCGAGGGGCTGCGGGTGACCGCACCGGCCCCCGTCATCGGCCGGACCGTCCGCAGCCAGGTACGGCTGGCCGGGCGCACCCTGCGGGCCGGCGACCGGATCACGCTGCTCAACTACACGGCCAACAGCCTCACCGGCGGCTTCCGGCTCGGCCGGCCCGCCGAACCCGCCAACCGCCAGCTGTGGTTCGGCGCCGGCCGCCACCACTGCCTCGGCTCCGCCATCGCCCAGGCGGAGATCGGCCGGACCCTGGAGACCCTGACCGCGGTGGGGCGGCCCTGGCGGATCACCGGGCGCCGCTACAGCCGCCGCGTGGTCATCCCCTCGTACGACCGGCTGACCGTGACCCTCGTCTGACGGGAGACCAGCACCATGCCCCAGATCCACGCACGGCTCGCCGGGGTGGCCGTCCACCTGCCCGAGACCGTGCGCACCACGACGGACACCGAGCGGCTGGTGGCCGCCGCGAGCACCGGATTCCGCCCGCCGCCCGGCCTCGTGCACCGGCTGACCGGCGTCGAGCGGCTGCACGTCATGCCCGACGACTGGCAGGCGTCCGACCTGGCGGCCGCCGCGGCCCGCAAGCTCCTCGCGGACACCGGCACCGACGCCGGCACCGTCGACCTGCTGCTCTTCGCCGCCGCCAGCCAGGACATGATCGAACCGGCCACCTCGCACATGGTCGCCGACCGGCTCGGCCTGCGCTGCCCCGTCTTCGACGTCAAGAACGCCTGCAACAGCGTGCTCAACGCGCTGGAGACCGCCCATGCGCTGATCGCCCAGGGCTCCTACCGCCGGATCCTCATCGCCTGCGGCGAATCGCCCTCCCGCGCCGTCCGCTGGGCGGTGCCGGACCTGCGCAGCTACCTCGCGTCGATCCCCGGCTACACCCTCTCCGACGCCGGCGCCGCGCTGCTCGTCGAGGCGTCCGCGGAACCCGGCGTCCTCGGCTGCGGCTTCACCGCCGACTCCGCCTCCTGGAACGTCGGCACGCTCGCCTCGGGCGGCTCGGCCCACCCCCGCGGCGAGGAACACACCTACTTCCGGCTCGACGGCGTGGGCCTGCGCCGCGCCTTCGAACGGCTCGGCCCGCAGATCCTCGACGACACCCTGGACCGGCTCGGCGTCCGCTGGCAGGACATGGCGGCCATCTGCGTCCACCAGGTCTCCAAGCCTTATCTGGACCAGCTCGCCGAACGGTTCGGGCTGCCCCCCGACAAGATCCCGCTCACCGTCACCGAGCACGGCAACGCGGCCTCGGCCAGCCTGCCGCTGCAGCTCGTCCGCGCCCGCGAGAGCGGCCGGGCCGGCGTCGGCGACCTGGTGGCCCTGGTCGGCCTCGCCGGGGGCATCAGCATGGGAGTGAGCGTGATCCGGCTGTGAGGCTCTGGGTGGTGGTACCGGCCTACAACGAGGCCCCCGGCATCACCGCGACGCTACGGGCGCTCGCGGCCCAGACCGACCGGAACTTCTCCCTGGTGATCGTCGACAACGACTCCACCGACGGCACCGCGGACGTCGTACGGTCCTTCGGCTACCCCGGCGACCTGCACCTGGTGCACGAGACCCGTAAGGGCACCGGCGCGGCCGCCGACACCGGGATGCGGCACGCCATCGCGCACGGCGCCACGCACCTGGCCCGCACCGACGCCGACTGCCTGCCGGCGCCCGACTGGACCGCCCGGGTCCGGGCCGGCTTCGACGCCGGGCTGGAACTGATCGCCGGCCGGCTGCGGCCCCGCACCGACGAGGCACCGCTGCCCCCGGTCCGGCGCGCCGCGCTGGTCGCCGCGACCGAAGTGGCCGCGCTCTTCGGCCGGTTCCGCCCCGGCAACCGCGGCCCGGAGTACCTCGGCCCGTACGTGATGGCGCCCGGCTGCAACATGGCGATCACCGCGGAGCTGTACGCCCGCGCCGGCGGGTTCCCGCGCACCGCCATCGAGGAGGTCCACGAGGACCGTGCCCTGGTCAACGCGGTCCGCCGGCTGACCACCGCGTACGGCACCCGGCGCGACGTGAAGGTGGCCGGCTCGGCCCGCCGGGTGCGGGCCTGGGGCCTGCGCCGCACCCTCGGCTGGTACGCGGACCACCGCTACCGCCCCGAGGTGGTGGACATCCGGTGACGACCACCACCACGGCGGCGCCCGCCACCTGGGAGCGCTGGGAACACCGGGTGCAGACCGCCGCCCACCCCGTCGCCCACCGGCTGCTGCGCGCGATCGCCGCCCGCGGCCCGGTCGTCCGGGTGCCGCGGGTCGGCGTCGTGGTCAGCGACGCCGCGCTGGCCCGCGAAGTCCTCTGCGACACCGAGCACTTCACCAAGACCGGGCCCGGCTCACCGTCCGACCTGTGGACGCCGGTGCTCGGCCCGTCCGTGCTGCTCAACATGGAGGGCCCCGACCACGCGGCGCTCCGCCGCCGGCTGTCCGGACTCTTCACCCCCGGCTACGTCACGGCCCTGTGCGCCCGCGTGCTGGCGCAGCCGCTCGACGCACTGACCCGCCGGCTGCGCGCCGGCGAACAGGTCGATCTGGTCCGGGTCGCGCAGATCTGCGCGGGCGCCGCGATCTGCGCGATCGTCGGGATGCCCGCGGAGCCCGGCCGGTTCGGCGGGGCGCACGCCGAGGCGTCCGAGGTGACGAAGTCGGTACGGCTGTGGCGGTCCGGCATGACGGGCCGTCAGGTGGCCCGGGCGCGGGAGGTGCTGGGCCGGCTGACCGCCTCCGCGGTGACGGCCTACCGGCAGGGCGGCGACCAGACCCTGCCGGGCCGGCTGCGGGAACTGGGCCTGACCGAACAGGAGGCCCGCGGGGCCGTCGGCGCCTTCCTGCTCACCGGCACCGAGACCCTGGTCTCGTTCATCCCGCGGCTGCTCGCGCTCTGCCACGACACCGGCCGGCTCGACCGGCTCGCGGACCCCGCCGCCGACCCCGACCCGGTGATCGAGGAGGCCCTGCGGATCACCGTGCCGTCCCCCGTGATGCTGCGCAGCGTCGCCCGCACCGCACGGATCGGCGGCGTCCCGGTCGCACCCGGCGACCGGGTCGTGGTGGCCACCCTGCTGTGCGCACGGGCCCACGGGCCGTTCGACCCCGACCGGCCGCACCCGCCGGAACTGCGCCGGCTGTGGTTCGGCGCCGGCCCGCACTTCTGCCTCGGCATGCCGCTGGCCATGGCCCAGATCCGCGCGGTGCTGACCGCCGCGCTCGCCGCCGGACCGGTCGCCGTCACCGGCCGCCGCCCGGTCCGGCACGTCCTGATCCCCGGCTACGCCCGGCTGAACATCGAACTCAGGAGCACCAGTTGACCGGCACCCGGCCCGCGGCGGACGACCGGATCGATCTGCTCACCGCCTTCTTCGACACCGCCGGGCGGCGCGCCGACGCGCCCGCCCTCACCGGCCCGGACGGCCGCACCCTCGACTACCGCGAGCTGTCCCACGCCGTCCTCGCCACCGCCCGCGGACTGCGCGAGGCCGGAATGGCGGCGGGGGAGCGGATGCTGTTCTCCGTACGCCCCGGACCGGACGGCGTGGTGCTCGCCCTGGGCGTGATCGCCGCGGGCGGCACCGTCGTCTTCGCCGACCCCGGCGCCGGACCCGAACTCTTCACCGCCCGAAGGGAGTTGGCCCGGCCGCGCTGGGCCGCCGCCGAGTCCCTGCTGTACGCGGTGGCCCGCTACGGCCGTCCGCTGGCGCGCCGGCGCGGACTGCTGCTGCCGCACTACCACCGGCTCGGCCTGCGGCACGTCCACACCGGCCGCCGACTGCCCGGCGTCCCCGCCGGGTCGCTGTCCGCCCGCCGGCTCGCCGCCGGCCCCGCCCCGGCCGACCGCCCCGGACCGGCGCCCGGACAGGAGGCCCTGGTCGTCTTCACCTCCGGCACCACCCGCGCGCCCCGGGCCGTGGTCCACACCCGCGGCTCGCTCGGCGCCGGCCTGGTCGGCTGCGGCTCCGCCCTCGGCATGGCCGACGGCGACGTCCTGCACACCGACCAGCTGATGATGGGCATCCCGGCCCTGGTCGCCGGCGCGCACTGGACCATGCCGCCCTACGGCTTCGCGCCCGCCGCCGACCCCGGACGGTTCACCCGCGGACTGGCCGGCGCCACCCACGCGTTCTGCGTACCGGCCGACCTGCCCGCGGTGCTCGACGCCGTCGAACGGGGCGAGACGGCCCTGCCCGCCTCGCTGCGGCACCTCGTCCTCGGCGGCGCGCCCGTCCTGCCCGGCCTGCTGCGCCGGGCCACCCAGGTCCTGCCGCGGGTCCGCTTCCTCGCCGTGTACGGCATGACCGAGATCGTGCCGGTCGCGGTCGCCACCGGCGGCGCGAAGCTCGCCCACCGCGGCCCCGGCGACCTGCTCGGCACCCCCCTGCCGGGGGTCCGGGTCCGCACCGCCCCGGACGGCGAACTGCTCGTCTCCGGGCCGAACCTGTGCCGCGGCTACCTCGGCGAACCGGCGATGACCGAACACGCCACCGGTGACCTCGCCCGGCTGGAGAACGGCGCACTGGTCCTGCTCGGCCGGAAGAAGGACATGCTCATCCGCGGCCGCACCAACATCTACCCCGGGCTCTACGAACCGTCCGTCGCCGCCCTGCCCGGCGTCGCCGACGCGGTCATCGTCGGGGTCCCGGACGCGTACGGCGACGAACGCGTCGTCCTGGCCGTCGTGCCCGAACGGCCGCCGGCCGACCCGGAGTTGCTCGCCGACGCCGTGCGCTCCCGGCTGCCCGCCCTGATCGACGCGGCCGCACTGCCGGACGAGGTGGTCGTCCTGGACCGCATCCCGGTCACCGGCCGCACCCGCAAACCGGACCGTGCCGCGCTGCGCGACCTGCTGGGCAACCGGACGGCGGGGGTGTCGCGATGAGGATCGCGGTGACCGGCGCCCGCGGCTTCGTGGGCGGCGCGGTCTGCCGGGCGGCGACCGCCGCGGGCTGGACCGTGCACGCCCTCACCCGCGCCGACTGGGACCTGTGCGCCGGGGTCTGGGCGGACGCCCCCGAGGTCGACGCGGTGGTGCACGCGGCCGCCGCGGTCCGCGACTGGGGCCCGCCCGGCCCCGTCTGGCGCGCCAACCTCACCGGCACCCGGAACGTGGCCGCGTCCTTCCCCGGCGCCCGGCTGGTGCACCTCTCCACGGCCAGCGTCTACGACCCGTTCCGGCCGACCGTCCTCGGCCACGAGACCGAGGCCCCGGTCCGCCGCTACCTTACCCCGTACGCCGCGTCCAAGGCCGCCGCCGAACTGGCCCTGCGCGGCCACCCCGACACCGTCGTCCTGCGCCCGCACGCCGTCTACGGACCGGGCGACCGGACACTCCTGCCCCGGGTGCTCGGCGCGGTCCGCGGCGGCTCCCTGTGGCTGCCGGGCAACGGCACCGCCCTGCAGTCGCTCACCCACATCGACCACCTGACCGCGGCCGCCCTGCTGGCCTGCGACCGGGCCACCCGCCCCGGCACCTACAACATCGCCGACGCGGCCCCCGTCCCCATCGGGGAGGCGCTGCGGGCCCTGCTCGCCGCCCGCGGCCTGACGGTACGGCTGCGCACCGTACCGACCGCCCTGGCGTCCGCCGCCGCGGCGACCGCCGAGACGGCCTGGCGGCTCGCGCAACGACCCGCGCCGCCGCGGCTCACCCGCTACGCGCTCAGCCACCTCGCCATGGAACGCACCCTGGCGCTCGGCGCCGCCCGCCGCGGCCTCGGCTTCCGCCCGGGGCCGACCTCCTTCCAGGGCGCCGCGTCATGGTGACCCCGCGCCCCGCCACCTCCCCACTCCCCGAAAGGCGGCCGTCCGTGAGCCCTCGCACCGGAGCCAGCTATGCGTCCGCGGGCGTCGACATCGAAGCCGGCGACCGTGCCGTGACGCTGATGAAGCAATGGGTGCGCAAGACCGCCCGCCCCGAGGTCGTCGGCGGCCTCGGCGGGTTCGCCGGCCTCTTCGACGCCTCGGCGCTGAAGCGCTACACCCGCCCGCTGCTGGCCTCGGCCACCGACGGCGTCGGCACCAAGGTCGACCTCGCCCGCGCCCTGGGCGTCCACCACACCATCGGCCACGACCTCGTCGCGATGGTCATGGACGACATCGTCGTCTGCGGCGCCGAACCGCTGTTCATGACCGACTACGTGTGCGTCGGCAAGGTCCACCCCGAGCGGGTCGCCGCGATCGTCAGGGGCATCGCCGAGGGCTGCGTGCTGGCCGGCTGCGCGCTCATCGGCGGCGAGACCGCCGAGCACCCGGGCCTGCTCGGCGCGGACGAGTTCGACCTCGCCGGGGCCGGCACGGGCGTCGTCGAGGCGGACCGGCTGCTGGGCGCCGAACGCGTCCGTACCGGCGACGCGGTGATCGCGATGGCCTCGTCGGGCCTGCACGCCAACGGGTACTCCCTGGTCCGGCACGTCCTGCTCGACCGGGCCGGCATGCGCCTGGACCAGCACATCGCCGAACTCGGCCGCACCTTGGGCGAGGAACTGCTGGAACCCACCAGGATCTACGCCGCCGCCTGCCTGGCGCTGACCCGGACGACCGAGGTGCACGCCTTCGCGCACATCACCGGCGGCGGACTGGCGGGCAACCTCGCCCGGGTGGTCCCGGACGGGCTGCACGCCACCGTCGACCGCGCGACCTGGACACCGGGCCCGGTCTTCGGCCTGGTCGGTACGGCCGGCCCGGTCGAACGCCGCGAGCTGGAACGGACCCTGAACATGGGCGTCGGCATGATCGCCGTCGTCCCGCCGGAGTCCGTGCCGGCGGCCCTCACCACACTCGCCGACCGCGGGGTGGACACCTGGGTCGCCGGGGAGATCGTCGAGCGCGGCGACCGCACCACCGGCGCGGCACTCGTCGGCGACTACGCCGGCGGATAGCGGAGGTAACGGGCCCGCACCGCACGGAACGTCGCCAGCCCGGCCTGCCAGGCGGCGACGATCTCGTCCGGGTCCGCGCCCGCGTCGATCATCGTGCGGACCGTCGCCGAACCGGTCAGCCGGTCGATGCCGTGGTCCGGCCGCCAGGCGAAACCGCCCCAGACCCGCTTCGCGGTGACCAGCAGCCCGATGCCGGTGCGCACCGGGTCGAAGGCGGCG
Organism: Streptomyces sp. NPDC059649; assembly: GCF_042734445.1. Taxonomy (NCBI): domain Bacteria; kingdom Bacillati; phylum Actinomycetota; class Actinomycetes; order Kitasatosporales; family Streptomycetaceae; genus Streptomyces; species Streptomyces sp. NPDC059649. Next base: position 34,142 of record NZ_JBHWDV010000050.1, on the reverse strand, counting down.
CGGTCGTGGACGTGCAGCTGCACCCCGCCGACGGTCTTCCCCTGGAACTTCGAGAAGGTGGGCGCGAAGTACGCCTCCCTGAAGTGCACGCCGGGCAGGGCGAGTTCGGTGGCGGCCGCGGCCCAGCGGCGGTCGATGCCGTCGGCGCCGAGCAGCTCGAAGGGGCGGGTGGTGCCGCGCCCCTCGGAGAGGTTGGTGCCCTCGAAGAGGCAGGTGCCCGCGTAGACCAGTGCGGTGTCCGGGGTGGGCATGTTGGGGCTCGGCGGGACCCACGGCAGGCCCGTCGCGTCGTAGAAGTCGCCCCGGTGCCAGCCCTTCATCCGCACGGTCGTGAGCTCCACCGGACGGCCGGCCGCCTGCGGCACGAACTCGCCGTTGAAGAGCAGGGCGAGTTCGGCCACCGTCAGGCCGTGCGCCTGCGCGATCGGCTCGCGCCCGACGAACGAGGCGTACGCCTTGTCCAGCACCGGGCCGGAGGCGAAGCGGCCGGTGACCGGGTTGGGCCGGTCCAGCACCACGAAGCGCTTGCCGGCGAGGACGGCCGCCACCATGCAGTCGTAGAGCGTCCAGATGTAGGTGTAGAAGCGGGCGCCGACGTCCTGGATGTCGAAGACGACGGTGTCGACACCGGAGGCGGTGAAGATGTCCGCGAGCTCCTTGCCGCTCTTGTTGTACGTGTCGTAGACCGGCAGCCCGGTGGCCGGGTCGTCGTAGCGGCCCTCGGAGCCGCCCGCCTGCGCGGTGCCGCGGAAGCCGTGCTCGGGGCCGAAGACGGCGGTCAGCCGGACCCGCGGGTCGGCGTGCATCACGTCCACGATGTGCCGCAGATCGGTCGCGACGCCGGTGGGGTTGGTGATGACGCCGACCCTTTCGCCCTCCAGAAGGCGGTAGCCGTCCGCGGCCAGCCGCGCGAAACCGGTCCGCACCCGCCGTCCGCCCCGGTCCGGGCCGGACGCGGCCCGCGCCGGCGCCGCGGCCGCGGCCAGGGCCGTACCGGCCGCGCCGGTCGCCGCCAGATGTCCCAGCAGAACGCGCCTCGACAGAGCCATCCGCACACCTCCGTGATCGGGGAAGCCAACCGGTACGTGCGGTGCGCACGCTAACGCGCCGGGCGCCGTCCGGGAACGGGACCGGCCGACCGGAAACCGACTCTTCCGCTCCCACATACCGACTGGTTAGTCTGCCTGTCAGTCGATCCGCGCGACCGAGGGAGACACCGCAGTGGAAGCCGTACGGGACAAGGCCGTCGTCGTGACCGGGGCCGGCGGGGGGATCGGCGCGGCACTGGCCCGCCGGTTCGCCGCCGAGGGCGCCCGGGTCGTGGTCAACGACCTGGACGCCACCAAGGCCAAGCAGACCGCCGAGGAGATCGGGGCGGTCGCCGTCGCCGGGGACGCCTCCGGCATCGTCCCGGCCGCCCGCGAGGCCCTCGGCGGCACCATCGACGTCTTCTGCGCCAACGCCGGCGTCGGCACCGGCGGCGGACCGGACGCCCCCGAGGAGGACTGGGCGCTGGCCTGGGACGTCAACGTCATGGCCCACGTCCGGGCGGCCCGCGAACTGCTCCCGGAGTGGCTGGCCCGCGGCAGCGGCCGCTTCGTCTCCACCGTCTCCGCGGCCGGACTGCTCACCATGGTCGCCGCCGCGCCGTACAGCGTCACCAAGCACGGCGCGTACGCCTTCGCCGAATGGCTCTCGCTCACCTACCGGCACCGCGGCATCGACGTGCACGCCATCTGTCCGCAGGGCGTCCGCACCGACATGCTGGCCGCCACCGGCGTGGCCGGGGACCTGGTGCTCACGCCCACCGCCGTCGCGCCCGATGCCGTCGCCGACGCCACTTTCGAGGCGATCGAGCAGGGCCGCTTCCTGGTCCTGCCGCACCCGGAGGTCGCGGACTACTACACCGCCCGGGCCACCGAGCCCGACCGCTGGCTGACCGCGATGAACCACCTCCAGCAGAAGCTGGAGCAGCGCGAAGGGGGCGCCCGGTGACCACGTACCACGACAAGCCCTGGCTGGCCCTGCTCACCGACGCCCAGCGCGGCCCGGTCCAGCCGCCGCCCTCGGCCCTGCACGCCTTCCGCGCCGCCACCCGGAAGGCCCCCGACCGCACCGCGCTCGCCTACTTCGACGGCCGGCTGTCCTACGCCGAGACCGACGCGCTCTCCGACGGCATCGCCGCCCACCTCGCCGCCCGCGGATTCCGGCCCGGCGACCGGGCCGCGATCATGCTGCAGAACACCCCGCACTTCGTCCTCGCCCTGCTCGGCGTCTGGAAGGCCGGCGGGGTCGTGGTGCCGGTCAACCCGATGTACAAGTCCGCCGAACTGCGGCACGTCCTGGACGACGCCGAGGTCACCGCCGTGATCTGCGCCGACCGCACCTGGGACGGCTTCCTGCGCACCACCGCCGCCGCCGTGCCCTCCGTACGCCTCGCCCTGACCACCTCCGAGCGGGAACTGCAGACCCGTAACGACGCCCGGGTACTGCGCGGGGAGCCGCTCGGGCCGCAGGAGGGCGCCGACGACCTGCTGACCGTCGCCCGCACCGCCTCGACACAGACCGCACCGCCGGCCGTGCCCGGGCCGACCGCCGACGACCTCGCGCTGATCAGCTACACCTCCGGCACCAGCGGCACACCCAAGGGCGCCACCAACACCCACGGCAACATCACCTACAACGCCGAACGCCAGCGCACCGGCCACGGACTGCCCGAGGGCACCACCTACTTCGCGCTCGCCCCGCTCTTCCACATCACCGGCATGGTCTGCGAACTGGCCACCTGCTTCGCCAACGCCGGCACCCTCGTGCTCGCCTACCGCTTCGACGCCGGTGTCGTCCTGGACGCCTTCCTGGAACACCGCCCCGCCTACACCGTCGGCCCCTCCACCGCCTACATGGCGCTGATGGCCCACCCGGACGTCACCCGCGACCACTTCGCGTCCTTCGCGATCATGTCGTCCGGCGGCGCGCCGCTGCCGCCCGCCCTCGTCGAGAAGTTCCGCACCGCCTTCGGCCCGTACCTCCACAACGGCTACGGCCTGACCGAGTGCACCGCGCCGTGCGCCAGTGTGCCGCCCGGCCGGGAGGCGCCGGTGGACAAGGCCTCCGGGACCCTCGCGGTCGGCGTGCCCGGCCCGGACACCGTCGTGCGGATCATCGACGAGAACGGCGCGGAGCTGCCGTTCGGCGAACCGGGCGAGATCGCGGTCCGCGGACCCCAGGTCGTGCCCGGCTACTGGCGCCGCCCGGACGCCACCGCCGAGGCCCTCCCGGACGGCGAACTGCGCACCGGCGACATCGGCTTCATGGACGCCGAGGGCTGGCTCTACGTCGTCGACCGCAAGAAGGACATGATCAACGCCTCCGGCTTCAAGGTGTGGCCGCGCGAGGTCGAGGACGTCCTCTACGGCCATCCCGCGGTGCGCGAGGCGGCGGTGGTCGGGGTGCCCGACGCCTACCGCGGCGAGTCGGTCAAGGCGTACGTGAGCCTGCGCCCGGGGGCCGAGGTGCCGCCCGCCGAGCTGGCCGCGTACTGCAAGGAACGGCTCGCGGCGTACAAATATCCCCGTGAGGTGGAGATCCTGACCGAGCTCCCGAAGACCACGAGTGGCAAGATCCTCCGACGGGAGCTGCGCCACCGCGCATGACGTACGACAAAGGACAGGTGAGGGCGATGGCCGGCACGAAGGACGGCACCGGCAACGGCAACGGCAGCACGAAGCCGGTGGCCCGGCGGCTGCTGGCCACCGCCACCAGGCTCTTCGCGGAGCAGGGCTACGACCGCACCTCCGTCCAGGAGATCGTGGACGCGGCGGGCGTCACCAAGGGCGCCCTCTACCACTACTTCGGCTCCAAGGACGACCTGCTGCACGAGGTCTACGGCCGGGTGCTGCGGCTCCAGCAGGAACGCCTCGACCACTTCGCCGGCGCCGACGCGCCGGTCGAGCAGCGCCTGCGCGACGCCGCCGCCGATGTCGTCGTCACCACCATCGAGAACCTCGACGACACCAAGATCTTCTTCCGGTCGATGCACCACCTCGGCCCGGAGAAGGACAAGCAGGTACGCGCCGAACGCCGGCGCTACCACGAACGGTTCCGCGCCCTGATCGAGGAGGGCCAGCGCTCCGGCGTCTTCGCCGCCGACATCCCCGCCGACCTCGTCGTCGACTACCACTTCGGCTCCGTCCACCACCTCGGCACCTGGTACCGCGAAAACGGCCCCCTCAGCCCCCAACAGGTAGCCGACCACCTGGCCGACCTCCTCCTGAGGGCGTTGCGCCCGTAGGCCACACCGGCAAGTCAGTGGTCCACGCCGTGGGCCGCGGCCCGTGCGCGGGCGCGGCTCTCGTGGTCCATGCCGGGGTCGGTCGGGCGGGGCGGTACTCCGGGGTCCGTCGGGCGAGGCGGTGCTCCGGATTCCGTCCCGCGCCTCGGGGAGTCCGCCCCGCGCCGCCCGGGAGTCCGCCCCGCGCCCCCGGGGTCCGGCCCCCGGCGCCCACCCCGGGAATACCGCCAACCCCCACCCCGTTGTGGCCCCGAAGGGGGCCCTCGCGTCCCCTACGGGATGCGTTCGACGCCCCCCTACGGGGACCGCCCGCCCTCCTGCTACGGGGACCGCCCGCCCTCCCGGGACCGCCCGTAAGGGACCGTCCCCCGACGAGGACCACCACCCCCCGCCAAGCCCGAGCTGGGGCCGCCCCACCGGTACGGCCCCAGCTCGTGTCTGCTGTTTTCGTCTGCCGCTGTCGTCCGTCGCTGTCGGTCCGTGGCTAGCGGTACTGCTTCAACTCCCGCCGGGCCAGGGACCGTTGGTGGACCTCGTCCGGGCCGTCCGCCAGGCGCAGGGTGCGGGCCGCGGCCCACAGTTCGGCGAGCGGGAAGTCCTGGCTCACGCCGCCCGCGCCGTGCAGCTGGACCGCCTTGTCGAGGATGTCGACGACCGTGCGCGGTGTGGCGATCTTGATCGCCTGGATCTCGGTGTGTGCGCCCTTGTTGCCCACGGTGTCCATCAGCCACGCGGTCTTCAGCACCAGCAGCCGCAGCTGCTCCACCGCCACCCGGGCGTCGGCGATCCACTCCTGCACGACGCCCTGCTGGGCCAGCGGCTTGCCGAACGCCGTACGGGTCACCGCCCGTTGGCACATCAGCTCGATGGCCCGCTCGGCCATGCCGATCAGCCGCATGCAGTGGTGGATCCGGCCGGGGCCGAGCCGGGCCTGGGCGATGCCGAAGCCGCCGCCCTCCTCGCCGATCAGATTGCCCACCGGCACCCGTACGTCGTGGAACACCACCTCGGCGTGCCCGCCGTGGTAGTGGTCCTCGTAGCCGTAGACCTGCATGGCGCGCTTCACCTCCAGGCCGGGGGTGTCGCGCGGCACCAGGACCATCGACTGCTGGCGGCGCGGGTCCGGGCCGTCCGGGTCGGTCTTGCCCATCACGATGAAGATCTGGCACAGCGGGTTCATCGCACCGGAGATGTACCACTTGCGGCCGTTGATGACGTAGTCGTCGCCGTCCCGCTCGATGTGCGTGGTGATGTTGGTGGCGTCCGACGAGGCCACGTCCGGTTCGGTCATCGCGAACGCCGACCGGATCTCGCCGGCCAGCAGCGGCTCCAGCCACTGCTTCCTCTGCGCCTCGTTGCCGAACTGCGCCAGCACCTCCATGTTGCCGGTGTCCGGCGCCGCGCAGTTCAGCGCGGTCGGCGCCAGCTGCGGGCTGCGGCCGGTGATCTCGGCCAGCGGCGCGTACTGGAGGTTGGTCAGCCCGGCGCCGTACTCCTCGTCCGGCAGGAACAGGTTCCACAGCCCCTGCCGGCGGGCCTCGGCCTTCAGTTCCTCGACGACCGCCGGGGTGTCCCACGGCGAGGCGAGGCCGGCCCGCTGTTCGTGCGCGGTCCGCTCGGCGGGCAGGACGTGCTCGTCCATGAACGTCAGCAGCCGCGCACGCAGCTCCTCGGTCCGGGCGTCGAATGCGAAGTCCATGGGGCTCAGCCTTCCTTGAGGGTGGTCAGTCCGCGGTCGATGAAGACGGGCACGAGCTCGCCGATCCGGTCGAAACCGGCGCCGACGGTCTGTCCGAGGGTGAAGCGGTAGTGGATGCCTTCGAGGATCACCGCGAGCTTGAACCAGGCGAACGCGGTGTACCAGGCGATGGCCGAGGTGTCCCGGCCCGAGCGGGCCGCGTAACGCTCGATCAGCTCGGCCGGGGAGGGGTGGCCGGGGGCGCCGCTGGTCGTACTCACCGGGGACTCGGGCAGGCCCAGGTCGGAGCTGTACATCGCCAGCAGGCCGAGGTCGGTCAGCGGGTCGCCGAGGGTGGACATCTCCCAGTCCAGCACGGCCTTGATGGTGTCGTCGGCGCCGACCAGTACGTTGTCCAGCCGGTAGTCACCGTGCACGACGGCCGGCGCGGGGGAGGCGGGCAGCGCCCGGCCGAGCGCCTCGTGCAGCTCGTCGATCCCGGCCAGTTCACGGTTCTTCGAGGCGGCCAGCTGCTTGCCCCAGCGCCGCAACTGGCGCTCCAGGAAGCCGTCCGGACGACCGAAGTCGCCCAGCCCCACCGCCTCCGGATCCACGGCGTGCAGCTCCACCAGCGTGTCCACGAGGGACAGCACCACGGCGCGGGTCCGGTCCGGACCGAGCGGCGCCAGCTGGGCAGCGGTGCGGTACGGCGTGCCCTCGACCAGCTCCATCACGTAGAACGGGGCGCCGAGCACCGACTCGTCCTCGCACAGCAGCAGCGTCTCCGGCACCGGCACCGGGGTGGGGTGCAGGGCGCTGATCACCCGGTGCTCGCGCCGCATGTCGTGCGCGGTGGCCAGGACGTGGCCGAGCGGGGGCCGGCGGACGACCCACCGGGCGGCGCCGTCGGTGACCCGGTAGGTGAGGTTGGACCGCCCGCCCTCGATCAGCTCCGCCCGCAGCGGCCCGCCGGCCAGTCCGGGCCGCTCCCGGTCCAGATGCGCGCGCAGCCGCGTCAGGTCGAGGCCGGGTGGATCCTCCCGGTCCGGGGCCGTGGGGGGAGGGGTGCCCTTGCTCATCGTGCTCCTCCGTGGGGAGTGGACGGTCCGACGGTCGATCGGTCGTGCCCCGATCATGCCGACTAGTCGGTATGGCGTCCAGTGGCGGTACGTGGGGCGTCCGTCACGCACCGCCGCACAGGACGGTTCCGGCCACCCCGGACCGCCCCCTCAGACGTGACAGGCCACCCGCACTCCGCCCCCTCAGGCGTGACAGGCCACCGGCACGCCGCCGTTCATCACCGTCATGTCGCCGAACCCGACCAGCGGATCGAGCGGCGCACCCGGCGCCCCGCCCGCCAGCTCCGCGTACGCCCGGTGCAGATTGGCCACCAGCCGCTCCGACTCCGCCAGCTCCGCGAACGGGCCGAGCTCCGCCCGCTGCGCCACCTCCAGCGGCGTACGGCCGGCCGCCCGGCCCTCCTGCGCCAGCTCGCCGACGAACCGCAGATAGCGCTCGATGACGTCGTACACCTCGGGGCCGGCGACCGGGCCGTGCCCGGGTACGACCGTTTCGGCATCCAGCGAGCGCAGCAGCTCGATCGCCTTGAGCGAGCCGGTGAGCGAGCCCATGAAGACGAACGGGGTGCCGCCGTGGAAGACCAGGTCCCCGGTGAAGACGATGCGCTGCCGGGGCAGCCAGACCACGGTGTCCCCCGGAGTGTGTGCCACGCCCGGGTGGATCAGCCGCACCTCGGTGTCGCCGAGGTGCAGGGTGAGCTCGTCGGTGTAGGTGACGGTCGGCGGGGTGAGCCGGATGTCGCCGTACTCCACCTCCGGCCAGACGGCGTGCAGTTGGTGCCCGGCGGCCAGCAGCTCCCGGCGGCAGGCGGCGTGCCCGATGACGGTCGCCTCGGACGCGAAGACGCCGTTGCCGTAGGTGTGGTCGCCGTGGTGATGGGTGTTGACCACGAACCGGGGCGCCGGCGCGCCGCTCTCCGCGATCCGCCGCCGCAGCAGCCGGGCCCGGCGCTCGGTGGCGGCGGTGTCCACGACGAGCGTGCTCCCGCCGCCGGTGAGGAACCCGGCGTTGTTCAGGCACCAGCCACCGTCCGGCTGGATGAACGCGTGCACCCCGCCCCCGAGTTCGGTCAGATACGGCTCTTCCAGTACGGTCCGCCCGGCCGCCATGGTCCGTTCCGCCGCTTCCGTCATGGGTACGCCTCCTGCTCCGATGCCCCGTCAGTGTCCTCACCGGCCCGGGAGTTCGGGTAGGGTCCGCGGCCGCGGGGTCGGGCCACGGTACCGCCGCCGCCGACCCGGACCGGCACCCGGGCCCGGACCCCGCGGGTCACCGTCCCCGCAGGTCACTCCGCCAACAGGAGCGGGGTCACTCCGCCAACAAGGGCGGGCTCACTCCGCCAACAGGAGCGGGGGCACTCCGGCGACAGGAGCGGCTCACCCCTGGAGCAGGATCGCCGCGCCGCACAGCGCCAGGGCAAGAGTGCAGCCGATCAGCAGCAGCGCGGTCCGCGGCGGCAGACCCGGCGGGCGGCCGGTGGCCATGTCCCGCATCCTGCGGTGCGCGAGGACGACGAAGGCCAGCCACACCGCGGCGGTCAGCGCCGCCTCCGCCGCCACCGCCGCCCCGTTCTCCGCGTTCCTCAGCAGCTGCCGGCCGGCCAGCAGCGCCACGACGGTCGCGGACAGCGTGGTCCGCCGCCAGGCCAGCCGGGTCCGCTCCGGCTGCAGCCCCGGATCCCGGTCCGACGCCGGCCGGGGCCCCGGCCCGGCTCCGCCCGCCCCCGGCTCCTCCCGCGCCCTCACCTAGTTCGTCCGGCCCAGCAGCACCAGCACGACCACCGCCGCCGCGAGCAGCCCCACGGCCAGCGCCAGCGCGCCGGGGAAACGGGACACCGGCAGGTCCTCGCCGCGCCGCATCGCCCGTTCGCACCGCACCCAGTGGTTGACCGCCCGCAGCGCGCACAGCCCGCCGCCCACCAGCAGCACGATGGTGAAGCTCACCCGCAGCGTGCCGTGCAGCCGGGGCAGGAACTGGTCCACCGCGAACCCGCCGCCGATCAGCGCCAGCCCGGTCCGCAACCAGGCCAGGAACGTCCGCTCATTGGCGAGCGAGAACCGGTAGTCGGGGGTCGTCCCCTCCTCCCGGACGCGCGCGGGCGCGAACCAGAGCCGTACCGCCTCGCCGGCCGCCCGCAGCCCACCGCCGCGGCTCATCGCCGGCGCCCGCTCGGCCGGCCCGGCCCGCCGCCCGTCCGCATCAGCACTCCCCCCGCTCCCGCCGGGCGAGCAGCTGCCGGTACGCGGCCATCCCGTCCGGCGTCCACGGCCACACGTCCAGCTTGGCGATCAGCTCCTCCTCGGTCAGGAACGCGTACCAGTCGATCTCCTCCTCCTGGGGAACGACCGGCAACGTGCAGCGCACCTGGTACACCGCCGACCACCAGGTGTGCTCGGCCGTCTCGTAGAGGAACTTGAACAGCGGCTCCGGCTGCGGCAGCCCCCGTACGCCCAGCTCCTCCTCGGCCTCGCGCAGCGCCGCCCGGTCGTAGCTCTCACCGGCCCCGACCACCCCGCCCACGAACATGTCGTAGTGCGCGGGGAACACCAGCTTGTCCGGCGTGCGACGGTGCACGAAGATCCGGTCCTCGCCGTCCCGCACCAGCACGAAGGAGCAGCGCGTACGCATCCGCCGCGCGTAACTCTCACCGCGCGCGGCCTGCCCCACGACCTGATCGTTCTCATCGACGATGTCGAGCACCTCGTCCGCGTTCATTGCGCCTGTCGTCGCCTCTTCCCACGTACCGTTGCCGCTTGGCGGCGCCTCCCACGTACCCGTCCGTCCCGCCGCGGGGCTCGGTCGCCATTGCTCCCCCACTGCCTAAAGGGCGTGGGAGGTGCCCCCAGCGGCGGGCGTTTGTGTGTCGGGTGCGGTGCCGGCCCTCCAGACTTCGTCCTCCGGTCCAGCCCCTCCCGTGAGTGGGAGGTTACAGGCCGGTGGGGGCGAGCTTGGTCCGTCGGCTGCCCGCACGTCGGCCTTACGCCCACCCCCACCGGCCTTCACTTTCCCTCTCACGGGAGGGGACGGGCCCGGAGGGGCCTTGTTCGTGGGCTTCGCTTCCAGGGGCTCAATTAAGGAGCGAAGGCGGAGCGTAAAGCGAAGCAGTCCACGAACAAGGCTCCGGAGGTCCGTCACCGCACCCACCACAACCCAGCCCGCCGCAGGCGCAACGGCGAGAAACAACCGCGGCGCAGCAGACAGGTACGTGGGAGGCGCCGCAAAGCGCAACGGCGAGACGCCCCGCGGCGGGAAAGACAGGTACGTGCGGGGGCGCCGCAAAGCGCAACGGCGAGAAACCACCGCGGCGGGACAGCCAGCTACGTGGGAAGAAGATCAATGCGGCTGGAGCGCCCGCACGTCCTCCGTGCGTCCCGCCCCCGGCGGCATCGCCGGGTGGGTGCCGATCAGGACGATGCCCGCGACCACGGCCGCGATCCCGGCCGCCTCCCAGGCCAGTGCGCCGGGGGTGACCCGCAGTTGGTCGCCGAGGAAACCGACTCCGCAGAGGATTCCGGCCAGCGGCTGGGCGGCCGTCAGGGCGGGCAGGGACAGCCGCAGCGGGGCCGACTCGAAGGCGCTCTGCACCATCACCAGGGCCAGCACGCCGAGGACGACGATGGCGTACGGCTGCCAGCTGATCAGCAGGGCCGACCAGCCGCCCTCGCCGAAGTGCTCGCCGCTGATCCGCGTCAGCGCGTCCTGCAGGCCGTATATCAGGCCGGCCGCCACGCCCAGCAGTGCGGCCTCCAGGCTCACGTGCACCCGTTCCCGTTTGGCCACCGCCGCCAGCAGCAGGGCGATGCCCAGCACGACGCCCATGATCACCCACTGCCACAGGTGATCGGTGCTGCGCTGTCCGCCCCGTGGCCGGCCGGCCACGATGAACGCGGTGACCCCGCCGGCCAGCAGCCACAGCCCGGCCCAGCCGGTGCGGCCCAGCCGCTGCTTGGTCAGCCGTCTCGACAGCGCCATCGCGAAGAGCAGATTGGTCGCCAGCAAGGGCTCCACCAGAGTGATGTCGCCCATTCCGAGCGCCACCGCGCCCAGTGCCATGCCCACCACCATCAGGCCGATGCCGGCCACCCAGACCGGCATCCGCACGAGGTCCAGCAGCAGACGGAGGGAGAGGTAGTCCTTCATCGGAGCGTGCTGTGCGGCGGCTTGCTGGAGTACGAAGCCGAGTCCCAGACAGCAGGCCGCTCCAAGGGCGAGCAGTATCACCGTCACGTCGCACCTCTATCGCGCGGGGCGGGGGATGCGCCTGAGGATAGCCATCCGGCGGCGGGTGAGGGGGTGGCCCTGGTCACCCCCATTCTCCCGCGCGCCCTGGTCTACTGCGCGGTAATGGACGGTTGACGCGGCAGTCGGGTGCACTGAGGATCGTTCCACCCGGGCGGCCCGGGGCGCCCGGGACACCCGGTGCGCCCCGGCGAGGAGAGGCGACTGATGGCGTACGACGCTGATGTGATCGTGATCGGAGCGGGGCTGGCGGGCCTCGCGGCCACCGCGGAACTGGTGGACGCCGGCCGCAAGGTGATCCTGCTCGACCAGGAGCCCGAGCAGGCCCTCGGCGGGCAGGCGCACTGGTCCTTCGGCGGACTCTTCCTCGTCGACTCACCCGAACAGCGCCGGCTGCGGATCCGCGACAGTCACGCCCTGGCGTGGCAGGACTGGCTCGGCACGGCCGGATTCGACCGTCCGGAGGACCACTGGCCGCGCACCTGGGCCGAGGCGTACGTCGACTTCGCGGCCGGCGAGAAGCGGTCCTGGCTGCACCGGCAGGGCGTGCGGTTCTTCCCCGTCGTGGGCTGGGCCGAGCGCGGCGGCTACGCGGCCACCGGGCACGGCAACTCCGTCCCCCGCTTCCACATCACCTGGGGCACCGGCCCCGGCCTGGTCGCGCCGTTCGAGCGCCGGGTGCGGGCCGGGGCCGCGCGCGGCCTGGTGGACCTCCGCTTCCGGCACCGGGTCACCGCCCTCACCCGCAGCGCCGGCGCCGTGGACACGGTCAGCGGTGAGGTCCTGGCGCCCTCGGACGTGCCGCGCGGCAAGCCCAGCAGCCGCGAGGTCACCGGCGCCTTCGAGCTGCGCGCGCAGGCGGTGATCGTCACCTCGGGCGGGATCGGCGGCAATCACGAGCTGGTGCGCGCCAACTGGCCCGAGCGCCTGGGCACCCCGCCGCAGCGGATGCTGTCCGGCGTGCCCGCGCACGTCGACGGCAAGATGCTGGGCATCACCGAGGCGGCCGGCGGGCGGATCATCAACCGGGACCGGATGTGGCACTACACCGAGGGCATCGACAACTGGAACCCGATCTGGCCGCTGCACGGCATCCGGATCCTCTCCGGCCCGTCCCCGCTGTGGCTGGACGCCCGCGGCCGGCGGCTGCCGGTACCGCTGTTCCCGGGCTTCGACACCCTCGGCACCCTCGAACACCTCATGCGCACCGGCCATGACCACACCTGGTTCGTGCTCACCCGGAAGATCATCGAGAAGGAGTTCACCCTCTCCGGCTCCGAGCAGAACCCGGATCTGACCGGCAAGAGCATCCGGGACGTGCTGGGCCGGGCCAGGTCCGGCGCGCCCGGTCCCGTGCAGGCGTTCATGGACCGGGGCGCGGACTTCATCGTCGAGCGTTCGCTGCCCGACCTCGTCCGGCGGATGAACGCGCTGACCAAGGAGCCGCTGATCGAGGAGGCCGCGCTGCGCGGCGAGATCGTGGCCAGGGACCGGGAGATCGCCAACCCCTTCACCAAGGACCTCCAGGTGACGGCGGTGCGCGGGGCCCGCAAGTACCTCGGCGACCGGCTGATCCGTACCGCGGCCCCGCACCGGCTGCTCGACCCCAAGGCCGGCCCGCTGATCGCCGTCCGGCTGAGCATCCTCACCCGCAAGACGCTCGGCGGGCTGGAGACCGACCTCTCCTCGCGGGTGCTGAGCGACGGCGGCGCGCCGCTGCCGGGTGTCTACGCGGCGGGCGAGGCGGCCGGTTTTGGAGGGGGCGGGGTGCACGGTTACCGTTCGCTGGAGGGCACCTTCCTCGGTGGCTGTCTGTTCTCCGGCCGTACGGCGGGCCGGGCGGCGGCGAGGGCGGTGGCGTGACGGGTGGCGGCACGGGACACGTACGGACGGCGGGGCCCGCGGCGACGTTGGCGGATCCAGCCATTCCTCTTTCCGCCTTGACGGGGAGCTCTGCGTAGCGCTTTGCTGTGCGTGATGACTGGTGCGGACCAGACCGTCACCCTCTGCACAGGCGCGCGCGGACCCGGCCCCGCCCACCAAGGACGACAGGTGCGGCGCACGACCGGCGCGGCGCGCCATGGAGCCCGCTGACCGTGATGTCGATTTCCCCCTCGCCGCCGCTGACACCCGCGGCCCTCGGCCCCGCCGGCCGCGCGGCCGGCCCGGCCACCGGCCCCGCCCTGGACGACGCCGAACTGGCCGTCGCCGCCGACGCGTTGGCGCTCGGCCAGTGGGCCCGGGTGCGCACCCTGCTCGCCGGGACCGGCACCGACTGGGACCGCCGGGGCCACCGATTAACGGTGCTGGCCGGCTGCCCCGGCAGCGCCGCCTGGGCCGGTGACTGGCAACTCGCCGAACCGGACAGCGGGGACGCGGCCACCCTCCTGGCCCTGGCCACCGTCCGGCGGGCGCTGCGCGGCGAGACCAGCACCGGTGCCGCCGCCGCGGCCTGCGCGGCCGCCGCCCGGCTGCTGCCCGACGACCCCACCCCCTGGCTCGGCGCGCTGATCCTGGCCCGCCGTACCGGCACCGAGGACGCCCGCGTCCACACCTTCCGGCAGATACGGGCCCGGCACCCCGAGCACCACCACGCCCACCACCTGATGGCCGCCTGCCTGGCCGAACAGCAGCCGGACGCCGCCGACGACCCGCGGCACCCGGCCCATGACTTCGCCGCGCGGGCCGCGGCCCGGGCCCCCGCGGACTCCCCGCTCGCCCTGCTCCCCGTGGTCGCCCACGCCGAGCGCTACCGCGTACGGGTCGCCGCCGGCCTGGAGCCGCCCGACCCGGCGCACTCCGGTCACTGGCACACCCGCCACGCGCACCGGCTCCGGCAGGCCGCCTTCGACTGGTGGCTGGAATGGGAGGGCGAGGACCACCCCCGCGGCAAGGTCGACCTCAACTTCCTGGCCCACGCCACCTTCCACGAGGGGCGGATGGCCGAGGCCGCCACCCTCTTCGCGCGCATCGGCCGGTACCGGACCCGCGCCCCCTGGTCGTACGCCGGCCGCGACCCGGACCGCGCCTTCCGGACCGCCCGGGCCACCGCACTCCGCCGGGCCCGGGGGTTCGAGCGCACCGGCGGATGACGAAAGTCTGACGTCGGGGCCCGGACACTGGCCCCGGCGCCCGCGCGGTGTTCGAATCGAAGGGTGACCAAGGACGCGAACCCGGCCGGCCCGGCCGGCCACGACGGGGACCGGCGCGGCACGCCCGTCGGCCGCCGGGTGGTGCTCGGCATGCTCGCGGCCGGCGCCGCCGGCGTCGCCGCGGCCCCCTACCTCCAGCGTGCCTACGACGAGACCCTCGGCGCCGCCGCGCAGAAAGACCCCACCGGCCTGTCCGGTCTGCTGCCCGCCGGCGGCGGCTTCCGCTACTACTCGGTGACCGGTTCCGTCCCGCACAAGGACGAGCACAGCTACCGGCTCACCGTCGACGGTCTGGTGCGCCACCGCGCCAGCTACCGCCTCGCCGATCTGCGCGCCCTGCCGCAGACCCGGCTGGTCCGCGACGTCCAGTGCGTGACCGGCTGGCGGGTGCCCCGCACCCCCTTCGAGGGGGTGCGGCTGGTCGACCTGCTCGACGCCGCCGGTGTCCGGCCCGAGGCCAAGGCCGTCCGCTTCACCTGCTTCGACGGCGCCTACAGCGAATCCCTCACCCTCGAACAGGCCCGCCGCCACGACGTGCTGATCGCCCTGCGCATGCAGGACCGGCCGCTCGGCCACGACCACGGCGGGCCGGTGCGCCTCTACGTCGCACCCATGTACTTCTACAAGTCGGCGAAGTGGCTCTCCGGGATCACCGTCACCGACCACGTCCAGCCCGGATACTGGGAGCAGCTCGGATATGACGTCGACGCCTGGGTCGGCCGGTCGAACGGACGGGACGATGTCCCCACGACCTGAGAAGGCCGCCGGTCCGGCCCCGGACCGCCCGCACCTGCCGCGGATCCCGCGCTTCACCCGCGCCGAACACCGGGTGCACCGCGCCACCGCCGGCCTGATGGCCGTCTGTGTGGCCACCGCGGCCTGCCTCTACCTCCCCTTCCTCGCCCAACTCGTCGGCCGCCGCGCCCTGATGGTCACCCTCCACGAGTGGTCCGGCATCCTGCTGCCGGTCCCGCTGCTGCTCGGCCTGGCCTCCCGTGCGCTGCGCGCCGACCTCACCCGCCTCAACCGCTTCGGCCCGCACGACCGGCGCTGGCTGCGGGCCGTGCTGCGCCGCCGGGGAGGCCGTCCGGCCGGGAAGTTCAACGCCGGCCAGAAGCTGTACGCCGCCTGGCTCGCCGGCGCGGTCCTGGTGATGACCGGCACCGGCCTGCTGATGTGGTTCACCCACCTGGCGCCGCTGGTCTGGCGCACCGGCGCCACCTTCGTCCACGACTGGCTCGCCCTCAGCCTCCTCATCGTGATCGGCGGCCACATCTGGATGGCGTACCGGGACCCCGAGTCGAGGGTGGGGCTGCGCACCGGGTCGGTCGACGCGGCATGGGCCCGGCGCGAACACCCGTTGTGGCGGCCGGAGAAGAAGGACGAGAACCCGTAGGGACGGGCCGAGGGGCGAGCCGGCGGGGCGGGACGGGAAATGCGGGGCGGTGAGTTCCCGGACGGCCCTATGCTCCGGTCATGCTCATGCCTGAGAACCGACGAAGCGGCGCAGCTGACGCGGACCGGGGCGACGGCCCGTGAGCGGACTGCTCCGCCGGCACCGCGACTTCCGGCTGTTGTGGTGCGGTGAGACGGCCGGGAAGTTCGGGGCCGCGGTCACCAACGTGGCCATGCCGCTGGTCGCGGTGTCCACGCTGCACGCCTCCACCTTCGCGGTCGGACTGCTCGGCGCCGCCGGCTGGCTGCCCTGGCTGCTGATCGGCCTCCCGGTCGGCGTCTGGGTGGACCGGGTCCGCCGCCGCCCCCTGATGCTCGCCTCCGCCGCGCTGTCCCTGGCCCTCTTCGCCGCGGTCCCGGTCCTCGCCGGGTACGGCGGGCTCGGCCTGGGAGCGCTGCTCGCGGTGGCCCTGCTGACCGGCGGCGCCGCGGTCGTCTTCCAGACCGCGTACAGCGCCTACCTCCCCACCCTGCTCGACCCCGCCGACCAGGCCGAGGGCAACGCCAAGCTGCACGGCAGCGCCTCCGCCGCGCAGATCGCCGGGCAGGGCACCGCCGGCCTCCTCGCCCAACTGGTGGGCGCGGTCAACGGTTTGCTGGCCAACGCCGCCACGTTCCTCATCGCGCTGCTGTGCCTGCTCGGCATCCGGCAGCGCGAACCCCGCCCGGCGCAGCGGAACGGCGGGCGCGCACCGCGCTCCCTGCCCGCCGAGATCGCCGAAGGGGTGCGGCTGGTCGCCGGCGATGTGTGGTTCCGTACGCTGACGCTCTTCGGCGCCCTCTCCAACCTCGCCCTGATGGGCTACCAGTCGCTGGTGACCGTCTTCCTGGTCCGCGAGGTCGGCCTGCCGTCCGGCGCCGTCGGCGGACTGCTGGCACTGGCCAGTACGGGCGGTATCGCGGGCGCGTTCCTGGTGTGCCGCGCCGCCGACCGGCTCGGCACCGCCCGCGCCATGCTGCTGTACGAACTCGGCCTGCCCACTGCCGCGTTGCTCATCCCGCTGACCACGAAGGGCGCCGGCACCCTGCTCTACGTCGCGGGCAGCTTCGGGGTCGGCGCGGGTGTGGTGGGCGGCAACATCCTCAAGGCGGGCTTCCAGCAGCGGTACTGCCCGCCGTCCCTGCTCGGCCGGCTGGTCGCCAGCAGCGCCTTCCTCAACTACGGGACGCTGCCGCTGGGCGCGCTGCTCGGCGGTGCGCTCGGCTCCGCCCTCGGGGTCCGCACGGCCCTGTGGATCACCACCGCCGGTGTGCCGCTCGCCGCCCTGACCCTGGTCCTCTCGCCGGTCCGCACCGTGCGTGACCTCCCGGAGCGCCGGACGGGCGACGCGCCCCACGCCACCGGTCCGGAACCGGAGGAACGGGACGGGGCGACGGCCCCCAACTGACCCGGCCCCGCGGCCCCTTCGTGCCGTGCACCGGCGGCCCTCTGCCACGCGGCCGCCGGGGCCCGCTACGCCCCCGCCCCCGGCAGCGCCACCTCGAACCGGCAGCCCGCACCGGCGTTCCGTACCGTGGCCCGGCCGCCGTGGGCCTCCACGATGCCGCGGACGATCGCCAGGCCCAGCCCCGCGCCGGCCTGGCCGTCCGCACGCGGGGTACGGGCGCTGCCGCCGCGCCAGCCGGTGTCGAAGACCCGGGCCAGGTCCTCGGGCGGGATCCCGCCGCAGCCGTCCTCGACGGCCAGCACCACCCGGTCCGCCTCCTGCCGGGCACTGACCGCCACGGTCCCCTCGGCCGGGGTCGCCCGGATCGCGTTGACCAGCAGATTGCCCAGGACCCGGGTGATCTGCTGGGCGTCCACCCGCACCGGCAGCGGCGCCACCCCGCCGTCCACCAGCCGCACCCCGCCCGCCCGCGCCAGCGGCCGGGCCCCGGTCAGCGCGTCGTCCACCAGGTCGTACACCGACACCCGCGACGGGGTCAGGGCCAGCGCCCCGGCCTGGATCCGGGACAGTTCGAAGAGGTCGTCGACCATGGCGGACAGCCGCTCCACCTCGATCCGGATCCGGGAGTGGTAGCGCGCGGGCTCCTCGGCGACCCCGTCCTCCAGCGCCTCGGCCATCGCCCGCAGCCCGGCGAGCGGGGTCCGCAGATCGTGCGAGATCCCCGCGATCAGCTCACGCCGGGAGCCGTCCAGCGCCCGCTCCCGCTCCCGGGCCTCCGCCAGCCGGGCGCTGGTCTCCTCCAACGCCCGTGACAGCGCGGCGAGTTCGGCCGTCGGTGGCTCGTCCGGCGCGACGAATCCGCCCTCGCTGCCGACCGTACGCGCCGACCGTGCCAGCTCCCGGCTGCCCGCCGCGATCCGCCGGCCGAAGAGCAGCGCGGCCGCCAGCGACACCACCCCGGACACCGCGACCACGGCCATCACCACGCCCAGGTCGTGCCCCGACAACAGCATCGCCTGGGCGACCGCCACCGTGCCCGCGGCCATCGCGGCCACCGCCAGCGCCGCCACCGCGAACAGCGACAGCGCCACCGAACGGCGCCGCAGCACCCGTACCGCCGGCGCCGCGAGCAGCCCCACCAGCGCCGCGGCGAGCGCCGCCAGCGCCACGATGAGCAGGAAGTCCGTCATGGCAGACGCCCCTCGTCCGCCTCCGCCGGTCCGGGGGAGGCGGACGCGGGATCGAAGCGGTAGCCCGCGCCCCAGACCGTCGTCACCAGACGGGGCGCCGCCGGATCCGACTCGATCTTCTCGCGCAGCCGCCGCACATGGACGGTCACCGTCGACAGATCGCCGAACTCCCACCCCCACACCCGCTGCAGCAGCTCCTCCCGCGAGAAGACCCGTCCGGGGTGCCGCATCAGGAAGACCAGCAGATCGAACTCACGGGCGGTCAGGGCGAGTTCACGTCCGGCGCGGTCGGCCCGGCGGCCCTCGGGATCGGCGGTCAGGTCCCCGGCCCGCAGGACGGGCGCGGGCGCCGCGGCCGGCGGCGGGGACTCCGCGCGGCGCAGTACCGAGCCGATCCGCAGCACCAGCTCACGCGGGCTGAACGGCTTGGTCACATAGTCGTCCGCGCCCAGCTCCAGGCCGAGGATGCGGTCCGCCTCCTCGCCGCGCGCGGTCAGCATCACCACCGGCACCGCGGGCCCGTCGTCCGCGCGGCGCAGCCGGCGGCACACCTCCAGGCCGTCGAGGCCGGGCAGCATCAGGTCCAGCACGACCAGATGCGGCCGGAAGGCCGCGGCCCGGTCCAGCGCGGCGAACCCGTCGGCGGCGTGCTCGGTGGCGTAACCGGCGCGGGAGAGATAGCCGGTGACGACCTCGGCGACGGTCGGATCGTCCTCGACGACCAGCACGCGCCGGGGCGGCCCGGGCGCGGGGGCGGGCGGGGGAGCGGCGGGCGGCGGGTCGCGGTGCACGGGTCAGCGGGCCCTTTCCGGGAGAGACCTCATGCCCCAAGCCAACACCACCGGGCGCCGCGGCGCGCGGCCCGCCCCGGGTCCGTAAGACTCCGGTAACCGGCAAGACTCCGGTAACCGGCGGCGGAAGCCGGACGTCCTCAGTCCGCGAGTCCCTCCCGGACCCGCCGCGACACCGTGATCGTGTAGAGGTCCAGGACGCCCGGCGGCTCGGCGAGACCGGGGCCGCCGGCCCGTATCCAGGCGGCGATGTCCGCCAGCGCGTCGTCGTCGTTGACCAGCCCCAGCCACACCGGCCGGCCACCCGCCGCCCGGCCGGCCGGTGAGGGCTGCACCACCACGACGTTCGCCTGGTCGCAGACGTCCAGGCACTCCGAGGCGCGCACCGGCGCCGCACCGTCCAGGGCCGCCCGCAGCCGGGGTATCTGACCGGCGTGGTCCACGCCCGGGATCTTGGCCGCATCGCCGCAGCAGCAGCCGCGGCAGACGGTGACCCGGCAGGACGCCGCGGCCGCGGTGGCCGGGCGGCCGGCACGCTTGTTGATCACCCGGCCCATGGTACGGGGCCCCGTACGGCGCCGCCCGGGCCCCCTGCACCTTCCCGCCACATTCCGGCCGGGCCCCCGGCCGGGGGGTAGGAACGCCCGCAACCGGGATAGACATCCGACCATGCCCCTGACCGACTCCCAGCCCGACTCGCCCTCCGGCTCCCGGCCCCTCCCCGCCCCCACGAACGACATCCCCGGCCCGGCCGGCCTGCCCTTCCTGGGCTCGATGCTCGACCTGCGGCGCGATTCCCTCAGCACGTTCCTGAAGGCGCAGCGCGAACACGGTGACGTGGTCCGCCTGGAGGCCGGACCGCCCGGCCTGCGCAGCGTGTTCCACGCCGTCTTCGCACCCGAGGGCGTCCAGCAGATCCTCGCCTCCCAGGCCGCCAACTTCCGCAAGGACCACCCGCTGTACGAGGAGGTCCGGCAGGCGTTCGGCAACGGCCTGCTCACCAGCCAGGACGCCGACTACCTCCGGCAACGGCGGCTGGTGCAGCCGCTGTTCACCAAGCGCCGGGTGGACGGCTACGCCTCGGCCGTGACGGGCGAGGCGGCCGGCGTCGTCGACCGCTGGCGGAGCGCCGAGGACGCCACCGTCGACCTGGTCCCCGAGATGAACCGGCTCGCGCTGCGCACCGTCGCCCGGATCCTGTTCGGCCTGGACACCGAGGAGGCGGTGGCCGCGATCCACCGCTGCTCCCCGGTCATCAACGCGTACGTCGTCCAGCGCGCCTACGTGCCGGTGAAGATCCCGCGGCAGTGGCCGACGCCGGGCAATCTGCGGGCACGGGCCGCCATGGACGAACTCGACGCGCTGTGCGACCGGATCGTCGCCGAACGCCGCGCGGCCACCGCGGCGGCGGACGACCCGGACGCCGCCGAGGGCGGCGACGACCTGCTCTCGCTGCTGGCCGCGGCCGGCAATGCCGAGGACGGTTCGCTGGACGCCACCGAGGTGCGCGAGCAGGTGCTGATCTTCCTGCTGGCCGGGCACGAGACCACCGCGACCTCACTGGCCTTCACCCTGCACCTGCTCGCCCGCCACCCCGAGGAACAGGCCCGGGTCCGCGCCGAGATCGACCGCGTCCTGGCGGACAGGGAGCCCACCGCCGCCGACCTGGACCGGCTGCCGTACCTGACGCAGGCGCTCAAGGAATCCATGCGGCTGTACCCGGCGGCACCGGTCGTCAGCCGGCGGGCCGTGGAGGCCACCGAGATCTGCGGCTTCCGCATCCCGGCCGGTGCGGACGTGGTGGTGGCGCCCTGGGTCACCCACCGCGACCCGGAGTTGTGGCCGGACCCGGAACGGTTCGATCCGGGCCGGTTCGCGCCCGGGCGGGAGGCGGACCGGCACCGGTACGCCTGGTTCCCGTTCGGCGGCGGTCCGCGCGCCTGCATCGGGCAGCACTTCTCCATGCTGGAGTCGGTGCTCGCGCTGGCGACGCTCCTTCGCGCGTACGAACTCCACGCCGTGGACGAGGAGGTGCCGGTCGCCGCCGGCATCACCCTGCAGCCGACCGGCCCCGCCCGGGTACGGCTGCGTCCGCGCGACGGGGCGGGGGAGTAGGGCCGGGACCGGGGGCGCCGCGCGATACCCACCCCACGCCAAACGCAACGAAAAATGCGTTTGCCTTTTCGCGCCGTCCCCCGTACCGTCTTCCCCGGTCCCATTGCCGCCGATTGGAGAAGGCCGTTGCTCGTCTGAGGTCCTTGAGACACCGCGCTCACGCATACGTTCCGACGTACCGCGTGGCGCCGTCCGTGACCTCGGCGTGCCGACCGGCGTACCCCGGCGCACCCGGCCCTCCGGCGTTCCCCCGCGGTGTCTCCCGCGCAGTTCCCCGCACACCTTCCGCGCACCCAGGAGACCCGTATGTCACACCCCGCATCCCGCGCCGCCTCCGCCGCGTCCCTCGTCTGCTCCGGCCTCGGCTTCGGCTGGCCCGACGGCACCCCCGTCTTCGAGGACTTCCAGCTCACCGTCGGCCCCGGCCGCACCGGCCTGATCGGCCTCAACGGGGCGGGGAAATCCACCCTGTTGAGGCTCCTCGCGGGCGAGCTGACCCCCACCGCCGGCAGTGTCCGGACCGCCGGCGAGATCGGCTACCTCCCGCAGCACGCCCCCCTCGACACCGCGCTCCGCGTCGACCAGGCGCTCGGCATCGCCGCGGCCCGCGCCGCCCTGCACGCCATCGAGAACGGCGACCCGAGCGAGGAGCACTTCACCGTCATCGGCGACGACTGGGACGTCGAGGAGCGGGCCCGCGCCACCCTCGACCAGCTCGGGCTGACCGGCATCGACCTCGACCGCACCATCGGCGAGCTCTCCGGCGGGGAATCCGTCCTGCTCCGGCTGGCCGCCCTGCTGCTGCGCCGGCCGGACGTGCTGCTGCTCGACGAGCCCACCAACAACCTCGACCGGGCCGCCCGCGAGCGCCTCTACACCGCGGTGGGCGGCTGGTCCGGCGTGCTCGTCGTGGTCAGCCACGACCGGGAACTCCTCGGCCTGGTCGACCGGATCGCCGACCTCCGAGGCGGCGAGGTCCACTGGTACGGCGGCAACTTCACCGACTACGAACGCGCCCTGGCCGCCGAACAGGAGGCGGCCGAACGGATGGTGCGGGTCGCCGAGGCCGACGTCCAGCGCCAGAAACGCGAACTGGCCGACGCCCACGTCAAGTTGGCCCGCCGGGTCCGCTACGGCAACAAGATGAGCGCCAACAAGCGCGAACCCAAGATCGTCATGAACGAACGGAAGCGCGAGGCCCAGGTCTCCGCCGGCAAACACCGCATCCTGCACACCGAACGCCTCAAGGAAGCCCGGGACCGCCTCGACGAGGCCGTCGAAGCGGTCCGGGACGACGACGAGATCCGCATCGACCTGCCGCACACCGCCGTCCCGCCGGGCCGCGGCGTGCTCACCCTGCGCGAGCTGCGGACCCGCTACGGCGCCCGCGCCCATCTGGAGGTGCACGGCCCCGAACGCATCGCCCTCACCGGCCGCAACGGCTCCGGCAAGACCACCCTCCTGCGCACCCTCGCCGGCGAGATCCCGCCGGAGTCCGGCACCGCGCAGACCCACGTCCCGCACCGCTTCCTGCCCCAGCGACTGGAGGTCCTCGACAACGACCTGACCATCGTCGAGAACGTCGCCCGCTTCGCCCCGGACGCCACCAACAACCGCATCCGGGCCCGGCTCGCGCGCTTCCTCTTCAAGGGCGCCCGGGCCGACCAGCAGGCCGGCACGCTCTCCGGCGGTGAACGCTTCCGCGCCTCGCTCGCCGCGCTGATGCTGGCCGAGCCCGCCCCACAGCTGCTGCTCCTCGACGAGCCGACCAACAACCTCGACATGGCCTCGGTCCACCGGCTGGTCACCGCCCTGGAGTCCTACGAGGGCGCGCTCGTGGTCGTCAGCCACGACCTGACGTTCCTGCGGGAACTGGGCATCACCCGCTGGCTCGCGCTGGAGGACGGCGAACTCACCGATATCGCACCGCTGTAGCGCCAACGGCCCGCCGGGGGCGCGGCGGCGGCCCTGCCGGTAATCACCTTGCCGCCGCCCTTCCCGTGGTCCATGATCCCCCTCATGACCTACAGGAAGGGCGGCCACCGCCCCACCCGATGACCACGCGGACGCCGGACCGCGAACCGGCCTCCGCACCGTCGACCGCCTCCGGCCCGTCGACCACTCCCACCCCGTCGGCCGCTTCGGGCCCCGACCGTCCGTCGGACATCACCGCAGCGGTCCTCGACGGATCCGTCCTCACCCCGGGCACCCCGGCCAGAACCGCCGTCTTCGAAGCGGTCGCAGCCGACCCCGACGGCCCGGTCACCCAGGAACTGCTCGCGCTCACCGGGAACATGGGCCCCGCCGTGCGCCGTACCGCGCTCACCCTGCTCGGCGAGCTGACGTACGGCCGGACACCCTGGCCGGCCCCGGTCGAGGCGGCCGCGGCCCGGCTCCACGACCCCGACCCCGACGTCCGCCGGGCCGCCGCCCGGCTCCTCGTACGCACCGGCGCCACCGACCGGGCCCGCACCGCACTCGGCGAACTCACCGACCCCGGCACCCGGATCGCCCTGGCCGACGCCCTGCTCGGCACCCCGGACGCCGCCTTGCCGCCCGGCACGCTCCGCACCGACCCGCTGCCCGAAATCCGGCTGCTCGGCGCTCTGGAGGAGCTGGCGACCGCACCGCGCGAACGGTGGCCGGAACTGGACGCCCGGATCCTGGCGGAGGTCACCGCGCTCACCGCCCACGACGCCGACCGCGGCTACCCCATCGGTGCCCGCTGGGGCCGCGCCCTGCACCGGCAGGACCGCGAACAGGACTGCTACACCACCGTCACCCGGCTGCTGGCCGGCGACGCGGGCGCCTACGGGCGACGGGTCGGGGTACAGCTGGCCCACCGCGCGTTCCAGGAATGGCGGGCCGCCCCCGACACCCTCACCCCGCACCTCGTCCGCCTGCTGCCCAGCGCACCGCCCGACCTCCGCACCCTCATCGTGCACGCCCTGTGCGCCTCCCGCACCACCACCCGCCGGTCCGCCGACGCCCTGGCCGCCCTGCTGCCGGACCTCACCACGGCCCCGGCAGCGGACCCCTCCCACCCGGCCGCCGACCCCACCGCCGCCCTCGCCTGGCACATCGCCTACGCCCTCGCCACGATCGACGACCCGCGCGCCGCCCCGTACGTCCACGCCCTGCTGACCGCCGGCGCCCGCCCCCACGGCATGCTCGCCGCACTCCGCGGCCTGCTCCGCGCCGAAGCCGCCGACCCGGACCAACTGGCCGCATACGCAAGCAACTTGCTCCGACCCGAAGACCCTTCCGGAAGCCGTTCCGAAGACCGTTCCGAAAACCGCGACGCCCTGTCCCTGTCCCTCGCCCTCGGCATCCTCGACGCCCTCGACCCCGCGGCCGCCGCCCCCTGTGTCCCCGACCTCCTTGCGGCGCTGCGCACGGCGTGCGAGGCCGCCGAGGCCCGCGGCGCCACGCTGGCCAGCTGGCCGGAGCTCTCACTCGTCGGCACGCTCGGCCGGATCGGCCCGCCCGCGGCCACCGCGCTGCCCCTGCTCACCACCCTCACCCGCGACTCCCGCCGGCGCCCCGGCCACGGCGCACTGGCCCTCGCCCGCATCACCGGCGACCGGGCCCCCGTCGAAACCTATCTGCGCACCCGTCCATGGGAGGGCCGCCGCCCCACCGCCGACCATTCCGCCCTCTTCGCGTGGCTGCTCGACCACGGCGGCCTCGACGCCGAACAGTCCGCGCAGCTGCGCGACGCCGTCCTCCGGCGCCGCGGCGCCATGCAGGTACGCGGCTCCCTGGTGCTGTGGCGGAACGAGGGCCCGCCGGTGGCCGCCGAACTCCTCGCCGTACTCCCGGACCACCTCGACGACGACCTCTACGGGCCGGTCGCCATGACCACCCTGGCCGCCATGGGGCCGCACGCCCGACCCGCGCTGCCGCACCTGCGCGCGCTGATCGACCGGCGGACCCGGCTCCCGCTCTGCGTCGGCTCCGCGGACGCCGACCTGCGCGCCGACGAACGGCTCCTGGAAGCCGCCGAACGCACGGTGGCGGCCCTCACCGATCCCACCGACCCCACCGACGACGGGGGCGCGCCCTAGTCACCCACCGCCCGGGACGCGGCCGACCGCACGAACAACGCCAGGCTCTCCCCGCACTGCGAATGCAGCGGTGCGGGGAGGGCGTCCGGCGGGCTCCACCTCAGCGCATCGAACTTGTGCGGCTCGCCGAGCGTCACCTCGTCCGGCGCCACCCGCACCGCGAAGACCACCGCGACCCAGTGCGATTCCACCGGATCGCCGCGCAGCACATTGCGCACCCCGAGCTGCTCGATGCCGAGCGGCCGGGTGCCGTACTCCTCGAAGACCTCCCGCGCCACCGCGGCCTCGAAGGTCTCGCCGAACTCCAACGCCCCGGCACCGCAGTCCCAGGTCCCCGGCTCGTCCCGGGCCCCGGCGCTCCGCCGGGCCAGCAGCACCCGCCCCGCACCGTCATGGCACA
Source organism: Streptomyces sp. NPDC059649 (assembly GCF_042734445.1). Classification (NCBI taxonomy): domain Bacteria; kingdom Bacillati; phylum Actinomycetota; class Actinomycetes; order Kitasatosporales; family Streptomycetaceae; genus Streptomyces; species Streptomyces sp. NPDC059649. The sequence goes on along the minus strand of NZ_JBHWDV010000050.1, from coordinate 8,296 downwards.
CGAACACACACGACACCACCGGCCGCCGCACCGCACCGACTCCTTCCGCCACGTCGCCCCTCCCTACGCACCGTTCGCTGCCCGCCGCCCTCAGAAGTGCCGCAGCAGCTCCTGGAACGCCGACAGCCGCAGCACCTTCTTGTCGTCCGGGTCGATCTCGTCGTGCTCCAGCACCCAGGTGTGCTGGTGCGGGATGAACACCGCGTTCAGCCCGGCCGAACGCGCCGGCAGGATGTCCGACTTGGGGGAGTTGCCGATCATCCAGGTCTCGTCCGGCACCAGGTCGTAGGCGCGCTTCAGCCGCTCGTACGTGGTGACGTCCTTCTCCGCCACGATGTGCACCCCGCGGAAGTGCCGGGTCAGCCCCGAGGCCGCCACCTTCCGCTCCTGCTCCTCGGTGTCCCCCTTGGTCAGCAACAGCAACTCGTGCCGCCGCGCCAGCTCCGCCAGCGTTTCTGCCACCCCGGGCATCAGCTCCACCCGGTCCCCGGCGAAGGCGGCCGCCCATCCGGCGATCCGCGCCGACTCCTCGGCGGTCGCGGCCCGGCCCCGCAGCCGCGCCACGCACTCGCCCAGGCTGTGCAGAAAGACCTTGCTGCCGTACCCCAGGGTCGGCGCGTTCGCGGCCTCGATCCCGTCGAGCACCGTCCGCACCGCCTTCCGGTCGAGCCCCGGGCGCACCATCCACTCCAGGAACTCGTCGATGACCCGCTCGAAGATCACGTTGTTGTCCCACAACGTGTCGTCCGCGTCAAAGATCAGCATCCGCCGGCCAGCCCTTCGCCCCAGTTCACCAACCCCCGCACCCTACGGACGCCGGGGCCCCGCCCGCACCGCAAATTCCGCGGCGGACCTCAGCCGGCCGCCGCCCCCGGCCACGCCGCCAGCCGCAGCCCGCTCTCGAACCGCCGCTCCCGCCCGTCCACCGGGTCCCGGAACTCCAGCGCCTTCGCCAGCAGCTGCAACGGCGCCCCGAAATCCTCCCCGTCCGCACCACCGGCCTCCTCCGCGCCTGCCGCCACCCCGGGCCCCGGATACAGCGGATCATGCAGGATCGGCAGCCCCAGACCGTTCATGTGCACCCGCAGCTGATGGGTCCGCCCGGTCGCCGGCAGCAGCCGGTAGCGCCCGAGCCCGCCCCGCCGCTCGACCAGCTCGATCCGGCTCTCCGCGTTCGGCGCCCCGGGCACCTCCCGCGCCGCCGGCACCCCGCGCTCCTTGACGATCCGGCTGCGCACGGTCACCGGCCGCGCCACGCCCCCGTCGTACCGCGCCACCGCCTCGTACTCCTTGCGCACCCGCCGCCCGCCGAACAGCCCCTGGTACGCCCCCCGGTCCTCGGGCCGTACGACGAACAGCACCAGCCCCGCCGTCAGCCGGTCCAGCCGGTGCGCGGGCTGCAGCGTCGGCAGCCCGAGCTCGCGCCGCAGCCGGGCCAGCGCGGTCTCGGTGATGTGCTGCCCGCGCGGCGTGGTGGCCAGGAAGTGCGGTTTGTCGGCGATCACGATCCGCTCGTCCCGGTGCACGATCCGCACCTCGAACGGCACCCGCACCTCCGGCGCGAAGTCCCGGTGGAACCACACGTACCGCCCCGCCCGGTACGGCTCGTCCCCGGTCAGCGCCCCCTCGACGGCCACGAAGCGGCCGGCACGCAGCATCTCCGCCACCCGCCCGGCCCCGATCGCCCCGCCGAACCGCGCCACGAGATGGTCCCCGACCGTGGCCCAGGACCCGTCCGGATCGGCCGGCAGCCGTACCCGTACCGGATCGATCCCGGCACGCTGCGGCAACGGGGCGGGCGGGACGGGGGAGCGGCGTCTCACGGGATCTCCGGGCGGGCGACACGTCGAGGCGAGGAACGTCGAAGGGTGATCATCGGAGCGGTGAAGGTGGAAGCCGTGAAGGTCGAAGCGGTGAGGGTTGAAGCGGTGCAGGCCGGGAACGGCCGAGGCCCGCTCGGCGGTGCCAAGCGGGCCTCGATGGTGATAAGTGTCCGAGGGGGGACTTGAACCCCCACGCCCGATAAAGGGCACTAGCACCTCAAGCTAGCGCGTCTGCCATTCCGCCACCCGGACCAGGTGTCTGCCGGTCCGGCCTGGGCCGTTCCGACGTGGAAAACAATAGCAAACGTTCGGGGGTGGTCGATCACCCGTACATGGAGCCGGGTGCGGGCCTGTGACCAGCGGATGTCGGGAGTATTGCGGCCTTGGGCGGAACGCTGCCGGGGTGGAGGATGGCGGTGGACCCCCGCCGCGGACCGGGCGCCTCGGGGCGCGCGACGCGGCCGTGAACCAAGAGGAGGCAGCGTGATCGAGTCACAGTCGGCCCGTACGGTGACCGGCGAGGACGAGGTCGTCGACCTGTGCCGGGACCTGATCAGGATCGACACCAGCAATTACGGCGACCACTCCGGCCCGGGTGAGCGGGCCGCCGCCGAGTACGTCGCGGAGAAGCTCGCCGAGGTCGGCCTGGAGCCGCGGATCTTCGAGTCGCACAGGGGGCGCGCATCGACCGTCGCCCGCATCGAGGGCGAGGACCGCTCCCGGCCCGCGCTGCTCATCCACGGGCACACCGACGTCGTGCCGGCCAACGCCGCCGACTGGACCCACCACCCGTTCTCCGGGGAGATCGCGGACGGGTGCGTCTGGGGGCGCGGCGCGGTCGACATGAAGGACATGGACGCGATGACGCTGGCCGTCGTCCGGGACCGGCTGCGCACCGGCCGCAAGCCGCCGCGGGACATCGTGCTGGCGTTCCTCGCGGACGAGGAGGCGGGCGGCACCTACGGCGCGCGCTACCTCGTCGACCACCACCCGGAGCTCTTCGAGGGGGTGACCGAGGCGATCAGCGAGGTCGGCGGCTTCTCCTTCACGGTCAACGAACAGCTGCGGCTGTACCTGATCGAGACGGCCCAGAAGGGCATGCACTGGATGAAGCTCACCGTGGACGGCTCGGCCGGCCACGGCTCGATGATCCACAAGGACAACGCGATCACCGAACTGTCCGAGGCGGTCGGACGGCTGGGGCGGCACGAGTTCCCGGTGCGGGTCACCAAGACGCTGCGGGTCTTCCTGGACGAGCTCGGCGACGCACTGGGCACCGAGCTCGACCCGGAGGACATGGACGGCACCCTGGCGAAGCTCGGCGGCATCGCCAAGCTGATCGGCGCCTCGCTCCGCAACACCGCCAACCCCACGCAGCTCGGCGCCGGGTACAAGGTCAACGTGATCCCGGGACAGGCCACCGCGCACGTCGACGGGCGCTTCCTGCCCGGCTACGAGGAGGAGTTCCTGGCCGACCTGGACCGGATCCTCGGCCCGCGGGTCAAGCGCGAGGACGTGCACGCGGACAAGGCGCTGGAGACCACGTTCGACGGGGCGCTGGTCGAGGCGATGCAGTCGGCACTGCAGGCCGAGGACCCGATCGCGCGCGCGGTGCCGTACATGCTGTCCGCCGGTACGGACGCCAAGTCGTTCGACGACCTGGGAATCCGGGGATTCGGCTTCGCACCGCTGAAGCTGCCGCCGGAACTGGACTTCGCCGGAATGTTCCACGGCGTGGACGAGCGGGTTCCGGTGGACGGACTGAAGTTCGGGGTGCGGGTGCTCGACCGGTTCATCGAACAGAGCTGAAAGCCAAGGGAAGAAGCGGCCGCCGAAGCCGAAATCGGCGCGGATTTCCTGCCGTTCGTGCCGGAGTCGCCGGAAAGAGTGAACGCTTTGATGTGTTCGTAGCTTCAACGTCCTTTTCCTCGTTGCAGGGTGTGCGGTCCGCGGCTGGGACCGCATTGGCTACAAGGAGGAACAATGCTGAAGAAGATCGTCGCTGCTGTGGCGACCACCGGTGGTCTGGTGCTCGCCGGTGCGGGCCTGGCCGCTGCCGACTCGGGTGCCCAGGGCGCTGCCGTGTACTCGCCGGGCGTGGTGTCCGGCAATGTCATCCAGGTGCCGGTGCACGTTCCGGTGAACGCCTGCGGCAACACGATCTCCGTGGTCGGTGTGCTGAACCCGGCCTTCGGCAACTACTGCGTCAACAAGTGACTTTCTGACGCCGTTTGACGTTGTACCTGCACCCGTAAGGGTCTGATCCGGTTCGGCTCCGTAATGCGTGGCACGCATTCCGGGGCCTCTGGGTATTTCGGTGGGCGAGCGGATGATCCCCCGGTCTCCCCGGGGGATCGCCGCGCGCACGCATTCCTGTAAGGCACTAGGCAGGGGAACAAACCTATGAGACAGGTCGCACGAAAGGGCCTGATCACCATGGCGGCGGCCGGCGGTGTACTCGCCGCGGCCGCCGGCTACGCACACGCGGATGCGGGGGCCGCCGGCGGCGCGGCGCACTCGCCCGGCGTGGGATCCGGCAACAATGTCCAAGTACCGCTGCACATCCCGGTGAACGCCTGTGGCAACACCGTCAATGTCGTCGGGCTGCTGAACCCCGCGTTCGGCAACAACTGCGCCAACGACGGCGGCGGCCACCACACCGGACACCCGGGCGGCCACCACCAAGGGGGCCACCATCAGGGTGGCCACCACCAAGGTGGGCACCCGGGCGGGTATCCGGGCGGGGGTCACCACGGCGCCGGCGCCGCGGGCGGCACCGCCAACTCACCCGGTGTGGGCTCCGGCAACAACGTCCAGGCACCGGTCGACGTCCCGGTCAACGCCTGCGGCAACAGCGTTTCCGTGGTCGGTCTGCTGAACCCGGTCTTCGGCAACGACTGCGCCAACGACGCGCCGCTTCCGGAGCGTCCGCAGCCGGGCCAGCCCCAGCACCCGGGCAACCCGCAGCACCCGGGACACCCGCACCACCCGGGGCACCCCCATCACCCCGGTAAGCCGCACCACCCGGGGAAGCCGCACCACCCCGGCACCGGCGACAACTCGGGGCACCACCCGCACCACCCGGGTAAGCCGCACCACCCGGAGCAGCAGCACCCGGGTAAGCCGCACCACCCGACGACCCCGCAGCAGGGCGGCGGGCACACCCCCGCGGCGCACCCGCAGACCGCGCCGCACAGTCACGTCGTGCCGGCTCCCCGTCCTGCGGCACCGCAGCTCGCGGAGACCGGCGCCGGCGCGGCCGGTTACGCGGTTCCGGCCGCCGTCGGCATGCTGCTCGGGGGCGCGGTGCTGTACCGCAAGGCGCGTGCCGTCCGCCGGTGAACGGCGGCGGTCACGCGGCGATCATGTGGCGATCGGCGCTCCGTGACGAGTGGTAGCTGAGCGCGCATGAGCGCACGACTGAGCGGGCCCTGCCGAGGCGGGGCCCGCTCTGCCGTTCACACGCCGGTGGCGGTCACCACGTGGCGCGCAGCTGTCGGATGATCCGGCGGCGCAGCCGCACCTTGCGGCTGCCGTCCGGGTTCAGACGCAGGCGGTCCAACTCCCAGTGTCCGTACTCGGCATGGTCGGTCAGCAGGCGTGTGGCGGCCTTCCGGGAAACGCCCCGGGGCACGTACACATCGCAGAATTCGTATTCCGGCATCGCATCTATTGTGCGGGACCGGCCCCGGTACGGATAGCGTCTGCACTATGTCTGATGCTGCGCAGCCTTCCGCTGCCGAGGTACGTGCCGCCGCCGAGGCGGTCAAAGCCGCGCTGGACCGTCACCTCGACGCGGTCGAACGCCGCTCGGGGCAGGACGATCCGGCTGTTTACGCCGCGTTCGACGAGCTCGCCGCCGCGGCCGAGGTCTATGACGAGCTGCTCTACGACACCTATGACGAGGTCACCCCCTTCGAGATCCCCGGCAGTGACGCGCTGCCCGCCTATGCGGGCCCGGAGGAGCCCAGTGCGCTCAGCGTGCTGATCCGGCGCGACTACACCGTCGCCGAACCGCAGCGGCTGCTGCACCAGGCGCAGCGCATCGCGGATCTCGATCCGGATGCCGCCGATGAGGCGGCGGGCCCGTCCGCCGATGCCGCCGCGGTCGTCGGCAGCAGCGTCCATGCGGCGCTGGGGGTGCTCTTCGGGGAGTTCGAACCGGACGAGATCGCCTCCCGGCACAAGGAGTTCGGCCTGGAGGAGGGCGACTCCACGCTGTGGGTGGCGGCCGCCGACGAACCGGCCGAGCCGGGGGAGTGGCTCTCCGCGCCGTTCGACCAGGCGGACCCGCAGCGGGTGGTGTGCCGCTTCGACGTCAGCGCCGTCTTCGACGAGGAACTGGGCGACGACGACCTGCTGGAGCCGCTCGACCGCGAGAGGTGAGGGCGGAGGCGGCCGCTCCACTCCGGCGGCCGCCTCCGCGCCCCTCCTCGGGCCCGGGCGTCTCCTTGCCTCGGGCCACGGCGTCCGCCTGCCTCAGGCCGGGGCGTCCTCGGCGGACGGCACGCTCTGCTGCCCGAGCAGCGTCCGCAGCCGTGTGGTCCGCTCCTTGACGGGCACCTCGGCGACCGCCCGGGCCAGCGCCTGATCGGCGCCCTGGACGACCGACAGATGCCGCTCACCGCGGCCGAAGGCCGTATAGACCCAGGCGCGGGTCAGCCCGTCGGCGGCGTCCCCGGGCACCACGACCACCGCGGCCGGCCAGCGCATCCCGGCCGCCTGATGGGCGGTGAGCGCCCAGCCGTGCCGGACCGCGCCGCCGACCCGCTCGCGCGGCACCACCACCGCGGTCCCCGCGCAGTCCAGATGCAGCCCGGCGGCGTCGGCGCCGGTGACCGTGCCGGGCAGCGTACGGCCGGGGGCCGGGGCGTAGGCCACGCGGTCGCCCGGGTCGAAGCCGCCGAACCGGCCGGGGCCGGGGTTGAGCCGCTCCTTGAGCGCGGCGTTCAGCGCCCGGGTGCCGGCCGCGCCGCCGTGTCCGACCGTGATGACCTGGGTCGCCTCCGCGGGGACGCCCAGCGCCCGGGGCACGGAGTCGGCGACCAGCTGGACGGTGCGGTGCACCGCCTCGCCGGCGTCCCGCACCGGGACGAGCACCACCTCCTTGCCGGGCGCCTCGACCTGGCTCAGCTCACCGATGCCGATGCCCGAGACCAGCTCGCCGATCGGGCCGAAGTCCGGGGTGCGGGAGGCGACCTGGGGGCAACAACGGGCCGCGAGGACATCGGCGAAGAGACGGCCGGGCCCGGCGGACCACAGGACGCCGGGGTCACCGCTGAGCACCAGCCGGGTCCCGTCGGTCAGCGACTCGACGAGCAGGGCCGCGGTCTCCAGGTCCAGCTGCGGGGCGTCCAGCACCACCAGCAGATCGAGCGCGAGGGCGCCGTCCGCGTCCCGGCCGGGGCCCTCCTGCCCGGACAGCAGCCCGGCGACCGTCACCGCCGCCGCGCCCGGCTCCGCGGCACCCGCCTCCGGGCCCGTCTCCGGCGCGAGCGCGGCGAGGTCCGCGGCCAGCCGGCGGCGGCCGTTCTCGGTGTGGGTGGCGCCGAAGGCCCGCAGGCCCAGCGCACGGGCCGCGGCGATCAGCGCGGCGGGCTCGGCCCGGGCCGCCTCGGCGCCCGTGTGCGCCACCAGGCCGCTGTGCGCGGCGGCACGGATCAGCTCAGCGGCCGACGGCGACGGCGCGGCGGCGGCCGCGGCCCCCCAGTCGGCAGCGGAGGGACGGGCCGTCCCCGGGGCGTCACGGTCCACCGGTCCGGAGCCGTCCGTCCGCTCGCCGGCCGCTGCGGAGTCGGCGTCCGCGGCGTCCGAGTCGGTCTCCGCGGTGGCCGGGTCGGCGCCCGTGACCTCGGATTCGGCGTCCGGAGCGCCGGAGTCCGGGACCGGCTCGAAGGTGTTCAGCAGCCGCGCCAGGCCGTCGGCGACGCTCTCCTCGGCCATCGCCCAGCGGTCCAGGCCGAGCAGGATCCGGACCGGCTGCTCCTCCTCGTCCTCGTCCGTCGCGGGGCGGGTCCGGCCCGGCTCCTCGATCGCGTCCTGGAAGACCAGGACGGCCCCGTCGGCGATGGCGGTCTGCAGGGCCTCGTCGGGGTCGGGCACCTGCCGCTGCCCGAGCGCGCCGCGCAGCGCGCTCGCCTCCAGCGCGGAATGCCCCGCCACCGCGGCCTGCTCCAGCAGCCAGCCGACCAGCGCCTGGCCGCGGCGCTCGTCGCCCGGCCCGGCGGCGGCGCCGAGCAGCGCCCGCGCGAAGCCGTCGGCCTGCTCGGGCCGCACGCCCGGCACCTGGAGCAGCTGCCAGGGATCCTCGCGCAGGGCCTCCGCGGCCCGCTCCCCGAGCACCTCGGCGGTCCGCTCCGCGAGCGACTCCGGGGCACCGCCGGCCCGCAGGATCTGCCGTACGCCGTCGAGGCCGGGAGCGGGGGCCGGGAGAGGCGCGGCGGAGGCCTGGGGGCCTGCGGGCGGGGCCGGCG
>NZ_JBHWDV010000049.1:49300-50942 GCF_042734445.1 Streptomyces sp. NPDC059649 | reverse complement strand
TGAAGGAGGACGAGTACGCGCGGATCCGCGAGATCCTGGGCCGCCGCCCCACCGGGGCGGAGCTGGCGATGTACTCGGTGATGTGGTCCGAGCACTGCTCGTACAAGTCCAGCAAGGTGCATCTGAAGCAGTTCGGGGAGAAGGCCCCCGACAACGATGCGCTGCTGGTCGGCATCGGTGAGAACGCCGGTGTGGTGGATGTGGGCCAGGGGTATGCGGTGACCTTCAAGGTCGAGTCGCACAACCACCCCTCCTACATCGAGCCCTACCAGGGCGCGGCCACGGGTGTGGGCGGCATCGTCCGCGACATCCTGGCGATGGGGGCCCGTCCGGTGGCGGTGGTGGACCCGCTGCGGTTCGGTGCGGCCGATCACCCCGACACCAAGCGTGTCCTGCCGGGCGTGGTCGCCGGTATCGGCGGTTACGGCAACTGCCTGGGTCTGCCCAACATCGGTGGCGAGGTCGTCTTCGACGCCTGCTACCAGGGCAACCCGCTGGTCAACGCCGGCTGCATCGGTGTGATGAAGCACGAGGACATCCACCTGGCCAAGGCCTCCGGCGCCGGCAACAAGGTCATCCTCTACGGCGCCCGCACCGGCGGCGACGGCATCGGCGGCGTCTCGGTCCTCGCCTCGGAGACCTTCGATGACACCAAGCCGACCAAGCGGCCCGCCGTCCAGGTCGGTGACCCGTTCCAGGAGAAGCTCCTGATCGAGTGCACCCTGGAGATCTTCGGCGAGAAGCTGGTCGCCGGCATCCAGGACCTCGGCGGCGCGGGCCTGTCCTGCGCCACCAGCGAGCTGGCGTCGGCCGGTTCCGGCGGTATGCGCGTCGAGCTGGACTCCGTCCCGCTGCGGGACGCGACCCTCTCTCCTGAGGAGATCCTCATGAGTGAGTCGCAGGAGCGGATGTGCGCGATCGTCGAACCGCAGCACGTCGAGCGGTTCATGGAGATCTGCGAGAAGTGGGACGTGATCGCCACCGTCATCGGTGAGGTCACCGACGGCGAACGCCTGGAGATCTTCTGGCACGGCGAGCAGATCGTCGACGTCCCCCCGCGCACCGTCGCCCACGAAGGCCCGGTCTACCACCGGCCCTACGAGCGCCCGTCCTGGCAGGACGCGCTGCAGGCCGACGACGCGGGCAAGCTGGCCCGCCCGGCCGACGGCGCCGAACTGCGCGAGCAGGTCCTCAAGGTCGTCGCCTCGCCGAACCAGGCCTCCAAGGCGTGGATCACCGACCAGTACGACCGTTTCGTGCAGGGCAACACCGTCCTGGCGCAGCCCGAGGACGCGGGCATGGTCCGCATCGACGCCGACACCAACCTGGGCGTCGCCCTGGCCACCGACGGCAACGGCCGCTACGCCAAGCTCGACCCCTACACCGGCGCCCAGCTGGCGCTCGCGGAGGCGTACCGCAACGTGGCCGCCTCCGGCGCCAAGCCGCTGGCCGTGTCGGACTGCCTGAACTTCGGCTCGCCCGAAGACCCGGCCGTGATGTGGCAGTTCGCCGAGGCCACCCGCGGTCTGGCGGACGCCTGCCAGACCCTGGGCACCCCGGTGACCGGCGGCAACGTCTCCCTCTACAACCAGACCGGCGAGACGGCGATCCACCCCACGCCCGTCGTGGCCGTGCTCGGCGT
>NZ_JBHWDV010000049.1:0-49203 GCF_042734445.1 Streptomyces sp. NPDC059649 | reverse complement strand
ACCCTGGGCACCCCGGTGACCGGCGGCAACGTCTCCCTCTACAACCAGACCGGCGAGACGGCGATCCACCCCACGCCCGTCGTGGCCGTGCTCGGTGTGATCGACGACGTCACGCGCCGCACCCCGATCGCCTTCGCCGAGGAAGGCCAGCTGCTCTACCTCCTCGGTGACACGCGCGAGGAGTTCGGCGGGTCGGCCTGGTCGCAGGTCGTCCACGACCACCTGGGCGGGCTGCCGCCGGCCGTGGACCTGGAGCGGGAACGGCTGCTGGCCGAGATCCTCCTCTCCGCCTCCCGCGACGGCATGATCGACGCCGCGCACGACCTGTCCGACGGCGGTCTCGTGCAGGCGGTCGTCGAGTCCTGCCTGCGCGGCGGGAAGGGCGCCCGCCTGGTCGTCCCCGACGGGCTGGACGCGTTCACGTACCTCTTCTCCGAGTCGGCGGGCCGCGCGGTCGTCGCCGTGCCCCGGAGCGAGGAAGTCCGCTTCACCGACATGTGCACCGTCCGAGGCCTGCCCGCCACCCGCATCGGTGTCATCGACGGCCAAGAGATCGACGTCCAGGGCGAGTTCAGCATCCCGCTCAGCGAGCTGCGCACCGCCCACGCGGACACCATCCCGGGGCTGATTGCCTGACGCCCCGCCCCGGGCCCCGTCCACCGGTGGCCCGGGAATCCTTCCCGGCCGGAACGGCCCGCCAGCACGCCTGGCGGGCCGTTTCGCGTGCGTTTCGCGTCCGTCCCTCGTGCGTTCCGCGTGCGGGCCGGGCGCGGAACGCGAACGCGGGGCGGTTGTCAGTGCTGCCGCTTACGCTGATCGCATGTCTCCTGCCGCCCGGAAGTCGCGCTCCCGCCAGTACGACGAGAAGAAGACCCGCGCCGCCATCCTCGCGCAGTGCGCGCACGTCCGCGCGGCCGTAAGCGGGCTGACGGCCGATCAGTTCGCGCGGCCGACCCGGCTGGGCGACTGGACCGTGCGGGAGCTCGTGGCGCATCTGGCGATGGCGGTCGGCAGCGTGCCGCGTGCGCTCGCGCTGCCCGCCCCGCCACAGGTGACGACCGACCTGCTGGACTGGCCGTTCGCCACCGCGCCGCTCGCCCCGGGGATCGCTGCGGACACCCATGCGCTGGCGTCCGGCAACGACCCCGCGGAGCTGCTGGCGCGCGCCGCGGAGGAGTTCGAGCGGTCCCTGCCGCCGGAGGGGACGGAGCGCCTGGTGGCCGCCCGGCCCGGCGCGATGCGGCTGGCCGACTACCTGGTCACCCGCTGCGTCGAGCTCGTCGTGCACACCGACGACCTGGCCGCCGCGACCGGCGCGGAGATCCCGTACGACCGCCAGGCGCTGGCCGCCACGACGCGACTGCTGGCCGATGCGCTGGCCGTCAAGGTGCCCGGCGGGTCGGTCGAGGTCCGGGTCCCGCCGTTCGCCGTGGTGCAGTGCGTCGAGGGCCCCCGGCACACCCGAGGCACCCCGCCGAACGTCGTCGAGACCGACCCACTGACCTGGATACGCCTGGCCACCGGCCGGACGACCTGGGACGCGGAACTGGCCGCTGCCACGGTCAGCGCCAGCGGCGACCGGGCCGACCTCAGCGGCCACCTGCCGATCATGGCCTGACAGCCGGCCGCCCACGGGGACAGGCAGCCGGCCGCCCACGGGGACAGGCAGCCGGCCGCCCACGGTGGCGGGCAGTCGGTCGGCCGCGGAGCCTTGTGAGCCGGCGACCGCGGCAGGGGTCGTGCCGGGCCCCGGGGCCGACGGCGCCCGGTCCGCCCACGGTGGCCGCGGCGCCCGCGTCGGCGAGCCCGCCAAGAAGGCGCGTCGGCGAGCCCGCCAAGAAGGCGCGCCGTGAGGGGCCGGAAGGCGCGACGGGGCGGTGGGGCCGGCGGCATCGGGGGAGTTGAGCGACATATCGGGCGCCGGGGAGGCGCGGGCGGGATCGACGGACGGCATGGGTTCGGCTCTCCCGAGCGATCGTCCCGGGGCGGGGCGGGGCCCGCTGCGGCGCGCGGAGCGCCCGGGAGCGGCGGCGGGCGGCGAGGCGTCGCGCATCTCACACCGGATCGTCGGAGTGCCGTACGGCATTCAGTGCGTACAGGTCGAAAGCGGCATTCCGGGTAGGTGGCAGGAAGAGGCGACGTGCGGCGAAAGGCCAGCTCAGAGGGGTGGCCGGGTAAATCCGCCGGATGTGTCGTCACCCGTAGCTACGCTGCTGATGCTCAGCGGCAGATGGCGCTCGCGAAGCGGCCGAGGTCGCCGTGGTGGCGGCCAACCAGGCGCTGCGCGGAGCGGGACACCCGGCAACACACCAGGTGCGCCAAGGGTTGCGGGGTCTGCGGGGGCGGAATTTCCTGTCCGCGTGGCCGTGACCACGTCAAGCCTGCTTCATGTCCCGTTCATGCACTCCTCCAGGTCCGCGGCCATCCCCGGTTCGGATGAATCCGCGACCTGCCCTAGACTCAAGGGCGTGCCACGTGGTGACGGACGACTCAACCACGACCTGCTCCCCGGTGAGAAGGGCCCCCAGGACGCATGTGGCGTCTTCGGTGTCTGGGCTCCGGGTGAAGAGGTCGCCAAACTCACCTATTTCGGGCTGTACGCGCTGCAGCACCGTGGACAGGAGTCCGCGGGCATCGCAGTGAGCAACGGCTCCCAAATCCTCGTTTTCAAGGACATGGGCCTGGTTTCCCAGGTCTTCGACGAGACTTCCCTCGGCTCCCTCCAGGGCCACATCGCCGTGGGCCATGCCCGCTACTCCACCACCGGTGCCTCGGTGTGGGAGAACGCCCAGCCGACGTTCCGCGCCACCGCGCACGGTTCCATCGCGCTCGGCCACAACGGCAACCTGGTCAACACCGCCGAGCTGGCCGAGATGGTCGCCGCGCTGCCGCGTGACGGCGGCCGGGCCACCCAGGTCGCGGCCACCAACGACACCGACCTGGTGACCGCGCTGCTCGCCGGCCAGGTCGACGAGGACGGCAAGCCGCTGACCGTCGAGGAGGCCGCGCCGCGCGTCCTGCCCAAGGTCCAGGGCGCCTTCTCGCTCTGCTTCATGGACGAGCACACGCTCTACGCCGCCCGCGACCCGCAGGGCATCCGCCCGCTGGTCCTCGGCCGCCTGGAGCGCGGCTGGGTGGTGGCCTCCGAGACCGCCGCCCTGGACATCGTCGGCGCCAGCTTCATCCGGGAGATCGAGCCCGGTGAGCTGGTCGCCATCGACGAGGACGGCCTGCGCAGCAGCCGCTTCGCCGAGGCCCGCCCCAAGGGCTGTGTCTTCGAGTACGTCTACCTCGCCCGCCCGGACACCGACATCGCCGGCCGCAATGTGTACCTCTCCCGCGTGGAGATGGGCCGCAAGCTGGCCGCCGAGGCGCCCGCCGACGCGGACCTGGTGATAGCGACGCCCGAGTCCGGCACCCCGGCCGCGGTCGGCTACGCCGAGGCCAGCGGCATCCCCTACGGTTCCGGCCTGGTCAAGAACTCCTACGTCGGCCGGACCTTCATCCAGCCCTCGCAGACCATCCGCCAGCTCGGCATCCGCCTCAAGCTCAACCCGCTCAAGGAAGTCATCCGCGGCAAGCGGCTGGTGGTCGTCGACGACTCGATCGTCCGCGGCAACACCCAGCGGGCGCTGGTGCGGATGCTGCGCGAGGCCGGTGCGGCCGAGGTCCACATCCGGATCTCCTCGCCGCCCATCAAGTGGCCGTGCTTCTTCGGCATCGACTTCGCCACCCGCGCGGAGCTGATCGCCAACGGGCTGAGCGTGGAGGAGATCGGCAAGTCGCTGGGCGCCGATTCGCTCGCGTACATCTCCATCGACGGCATGATCGAGGCGACCACGATCGCCAAGCCGAACCTGTGCCGCGCCTGTTTCGACGGCGAGTACCCGATGGAGCTGCCCGACCCGGAGCTGCTCGGCAAGCACCTCCTGGAGTCGGAGACCGCGGCACCGACGAAGTCCGACGTGGACGGCGTCCAGACGCTCACCGCCGGGGTCGGCGGGGCCGACGCGCTGCGTCGCCCGTAGAGCTCGTACACACACGACACGAAAGTTCTCAGCCATGTCCGCTGAACCTTCCGGCGCCAGCTACGCGAGCGCGGGCGTCGACATCGAAGCCGGCGACCGCGCCGTGGACCTGATGAAGGAGTGGGTGAAGAAGGCCACCCGCCCCGAGGTCGTCGGTGGGCTCGGGGGCTTCGCCGGCCTCTTCGACGCCTCCGCCCTCAAGCGCTACGAACGCCCGCTGCTGGCCTCGGCCACCGACGGCGTCGGCACCAAGGTCGACATCGCCCGCAAGATGGGCGTCTACGACACCATCGGTCACGACCTCGTCGGCATGGTCGTCGACGACCTGGTCGTGTGCGGCGCCGAGCCGCTGTTCATGACCGACTACATCTGCGTCGGCAAGGTCTACCCGGAGCGGGTCGCGGCGATCGTCAAGGGCATCGCCGAGGGCTGCGTACTGGCCGGCTGTGCGCTGGTCGGCGGCGAGACCGCGGAACACCCGGGCCTGCTGGGCGCGGACGAGTTCGACGTGGCCGGCGCCGGTACGGGCGTCGTCGAGGCGGACCGGCTGCTGGGCGCGGATCGTATCCGTACGGGCGACGCGGTGATCGCGATGGCCTCGTCCGGACTTCACTCGAACGGGTACTCCCTGGTCCGGCACGTCCTCTTCGAGCGGGCCGGGATGGCCCTCGACCAGGAGGTCGCCGAGTTCGGCCGGACCCTGGGCGAGGAGCTGCTGGAGCCCACCAAGATCTACTCGCTGGACTGCCTGGCGCTGACCCGGACGACCGAGGTCCACGCGTTCTCGCACATCACCGGCGGCGGTCTCGCCAACAACCTCGCCCGGGTCGTCCCGGACGGGCTGCACGCCACCGTCGACCGCGCGACCTGGACGCCCGGCCCGGTCTTCGACCTGGTCGGCACGGCCGGCTCGGTGGAGCGGCTGGAGCTGGAGAAGACCCTGAACATGGGCGTCGGCATGATCGCCGTCGTCCCGCAGGAGTCGGTGGACGTGGCGCTGACCACGCTCGCCGACCGCGGGGTGGACGCCTGGGTCAGCGGTGAGATCGTCGAGCGCGGCGACCACGCCGACGCGGTGACCCTGACCGGTGACTACGCCGCCTGAGCGGACCGGCCGCCGCACCGGCACCCGCCGGTGCGGCCGTCGCTACGCCGTCTCCCCGGCGAACCGGTACGTTCGGTTCCCGGCTGGCCGGCGACCGGACGCTGTCGTTCCGGGCAGCACAAAACCCGGCCCGGGCGATGCCCAGGACCGGGTCCGTGATGCTGTTAGCGGGTGCCGCGAGCGCGCAGAACGTCAAGCACGACGACGTTGCTGGGAGGAGTCGCCCTCATCCCCGTCATCGTCGTCGTTGTACAGCTCTGCGTACCGTGCGTACGGGTCGTCGTCCTCGTCATCCTCGAACGGCTCCGCGTTCGGAGGCTGCTGGCTCGACGGTGCCGTAGTTGCACCCAGCTCGCTGGCCAGTGCTGAGAGATCCGTCCCACCGCTGTTGTACTTCAGCTGGCGGGCGACCTTTGTCTGCTTGGCCTTGGCCCGGCCGCGCCCCATGGGTCGACCCCCTCAGTGACGGGGCTCGGTGGCCCCAGAGTCTTGACACGCGTTCATGGATCAGAGCGGGCTCTCGACAGAGAGACCGGCCCGTAGAGCTTTAACGGTACCTGCTTCCGCGGCCATACGGTACGTCGCCCGCATCACCCGCCGCTCGGCACGACCCGCAGGGTGCCCCGTCCCCGCTGGTCAACTGCGATTTTAACCTGTCCCGTACGGCGACCCGCCGACGGGTGGTGAGGGATGTCTCCCCGACCGGCCGTGGCGGGCCGCGCAAGGTGGTGTTTCCGGCCGCCCTGGCCGGAACCTTCGGTCAGCTCCTCCGCGCCTCCGCCATCCGCTGTTCCGCGAGCCGGTCGGCGGCCGCCGCCGGCGGGATCCCGTCCGCCTTCGCACGAGCGAATATCGCCAGCGTGGTGTCGAAGATCTTCGCCGCCTTGGTCTTGCAGCGGTCGAAGTCGAAGCCGTGCAGCTCGTCGGCCACCTGGATGACGCCGCCGGCGTTCACGACGTAATCGGGGGCGTAGAGGATGCCGCGGTCGGAGAGGTCCTTCTCGACGCCGGGGTGGGCGAGCTGGTTGTTGGCCGCGCCACAGACCACCTTCGCGGTGAGCACCGGCACCGAGTCGTCGCTGAGCGCCCCGCCCAGCGCGCACGGCGCGTACACGTCCAGGCCCTCGGTGCGGATCAGTGCCTCGGTGTCCGCGACGGCGGTGACCTGCGGGTGCTCGGCGCGCACCCGCGCCACCGCGTCGGCCCGGACGTCCGTGATCACGACCTCGGCACCGTCCTTGAGGAGGTGCTCGACGAGGAGGTGCCCGACCTTGCCCACACCGGCGATGCCCACCTTGCGGCCGCGCAGCGTCGGGTCGCCCCACAGGGCTTGCGCCGAGGCGCGCATGCCCTGGAAGACGCCGTAGGCGGTCAGCACGGAGGAGTCGCCGGCGCCGCCGTTGGCGGGGGAGCGGCCGGTGGTCCACTTGTTCGTACGGGCGACCACGTCCATGTCGGCGACGTACGTGCCGACGTCGCACGCGGTGACGTAGCGGCCGCCGAGCGAGGCCACGAACCGGCCGTAGGCGAGCAGCAGTTCCTCGGTCTTGATCAGATCGGGGTCGCCGATGATCACGGCCTTGCCGCCGCCGTGGTCCAGCCCGGCGAGGGCGTTCTTGTAGGACATGCCGCGCGACAGGTTCAGGGCGTCCAGCACGGCCTCCTCCTCGGAGGCGTAGGCGTGGAAGCGGGTGCCGCCGAGCGCGGGACCCAGCGCGGTGCTGTGGATGGCGATCACTGCCTTCAGGCCACTGGCCCGGTCCTGGCAGAGAACGACCTGCTCATGGCCCCCTTGTTCCGATCGGAACAGGGTGTGCAGAACGCCGCCGTCGGTGCCGGCGGGGGCCGGACGTACGTCAGTCACGGTGGTGACTCCCATAAGTCGCGAAGGACGCCCTCCTACGGGTGGGGAGGGCCGGTTGGGAAGAGCGTAAGACCTGCGGCGGCGGTTGATCGGTCAGGTGCCGAGGATCACCCTCTCCCGGGGGACGGACGTGGGACGATCTGGTCGTATCGCAGGCCGGTCGGGGACCCTCGGGCGTGTCGGGCACGCCGTGTGGCGGGTCCTTGGGCGGTGGACTTCCCTCGTAAGGAGCGGGTGTGGCCCTGGCGTCATCGGTGCAGGTCCCGTACATGGCATATCTGCGGGTCTACGAGCCGCTGGCAGCGTTCCCCGAGCCGGAGCGCTCCCATTGGGCGCGCTATGCCAAGCGGGAGCACACCCCCACCGCTCAGGACGAGCAGCGCCGGGCGCTGGCCGATCTGCTGCCGACCCCGCCGGTGCCGGTCCCGGTCCACGAGAGCGCGGACGCCTTCGTGGCGGTCGTGAACGAGGTGGTGTGCGTCTGCCCCTGGCGCACCCGGCTGCGCGGCTGGCAGGCCCTGGAAGGGCTGGAGGAGCTGCTGCCGGCGGCGGTGCTCGACGCGGCGCTGCCCCCGGTGGTGCGCCGCCAGGCCGTCACCGACTACGAGCGGTGGCGGGAGCGCAACCCCGACGCCCGGCCGTGGATCCGCGGCGCGACCTGGCACGTTCCGGTCCGCTGGTTCGTTCTCTTCGACGACGCCGAGCGGGAGTACGCGGAGGGTGACCAAGGGACCGTGCTGCGTTACCGCACGCCGATGGTGCAGGCCAGACGGCGGGTCGCGCGGGGGCTGCGGACGCTGCGGAACGCCCTCGAAGAGGGACCGCTGATCGACGGCCTGGTAGATGTTGGGCGCTGGCTCGAAGAATTCCACCCGCGCTCGCTCGTGGAGCTGGACTACGGAGGGCTGGTGCACGCGGTGCCCGAGGGGCAGCTCGCCGAGGACCATTCCGCCGCCGAGGTGGCGGAGGGACTGGCGGCGCTGCGCGAGGGGGACGGCGAGCGGGCCGGTGCCGCGTACGAGAAGCTCTCCCAGCGGTGGCGCGCGGTCCGCGAACGTCAGTTCTCGAGCTGATCGCCCGAACCCTTTCCCGAGTTCACGGTGCTGTCGTACGGTGCTCGCTCGCGGTGGTCGGGCGGTAAAGGACGTAGGTCCTTAACCGGGCGATTGCCTCAAGCGTGACCTAAAGCACTTACTTCGGGTCTTGCTAGCAAGCCTCTTCCTCGTGCCAAAATAGGACAAGGAGCCCGACCTGGGCTCCTTCCGTCCAACTAAGGGCGGATAGATCGGTATTGCGGTCCTTGAGGGGTCTCGTGGCGGCTGAGCACGTTGTGACTGATCGTCACGGCCGTGTGACTGTCCGCTATGGCACGGTCCATCGGCATCCGCCGAGGTTGAACACCTGAGAGGGCAATTCCATCGGTTTGGCCGACGTGGCTGGACAGATGGTGTAGTTGTAGTGCCGAGGACAAGCCGTTCGTCCTATAACCGACTCGGCCCGCGTCCGCCATTTCGGGCAACGTGGGTCAAGGTGCAGAATTTAGAGGAAAGAACCGTGATGGTTCGGTTCTCCCGAGGAGGCCGCTCATGACCGCTCGCACCCCTGACGCCGAGCCGCTGCTGACCCCTGCCGAGGTTGCCACGATGTTCCGTGTCGACCCCAAGACGGTCACCCGCTGGGCCAAGGCAGGCAAGCTCACGTCCATCCGCACGCTCGGAGGGCATCGGCGTTACCGCGAGGCTGAGGTCCGCGCACTGCTGGCGGGCATTCCGCAGCAGCGCAGCGAGGCCTGAAAAGCCGCGTAGCCAGGCCGTTTTCGGGGCCCCCAACCCGAAAACGCCCACTTCGCGCACCAGGCTCGACCTGCTCCACCACGCTTCACACAGCTTCATACGACGCGGCGCCCGACCCCAACGGGCCCCACACCCGCTCCATCTGGGTACGTCACCGATCGCGCTGGGCTCCGCCGGGTCCAGCGCGATTTTTTTGTATACGGCCGCTCCAGGGCCGGTCAGGAGGCTCGGGCCACCTGTTGACCGGGCCGGCCTCCGGTGGCGCGCACGGCGCCTTCAAGGGCCCTCTGGGGGCCTTCGGGAGTGACTCCGGGAAAGGGCATTCGATGCGCCTGGAGGGTGGTGCAATTGCACATATTAAATTGACCCGTTGTAGGGAGGGTGTAAGTTCCTCACCCGTCAAAAGTTGTTCGGTGACTCCCGTCACACGGCGCGCCGCTTGAAGCGATCCGCCCACTGCGGTAGGGGACTTGTCCCCTTTCCGCGAGGCCCTTCCCCTTGCCGCCCTGTCACCGCACAAGACGTCGCGCAGGCGTCCTTGGTCACCGCGGCGCGGAACTTTCGTCCTCGGCCGCCGACGGCTCACAGGCGGCCGGATCGGGGGTCGGGTCGGAGGCGGGCGCGGACGGGGCCGCGGCGGGCCCGGAGCGGGCCGTGTGCGGCTCCATGGCGAGCCGCAACAGTTGATGGCAGATGGGGCAGTGCCGCGTCCGATGGCGGTAGCCCGAGGCGGCGGCCAGATGGGCCCGCAGCAACGCTCTGGTTTCGTGCCGTACCGCAGTAGTCATCCCGCATACCTCCCCGGCCCCCACAAACCTCCCCAAGTGAGTACCGGCGCCGGAGGGTCCCGTCAATACAGCGGGCAGCAAAGCCGTCACGGCCCGCAGCCGACGGGGCGCGCGGGAGACGGAACCGGAGCGGAACGGTGGGGACGTACGCACCGGAACGCGGAACGGCCCGCATCCGAGAGGGTGCGGGCCGAACTCAAGCGGTCCTGGCGGGATTTGCGGTGTCCGAGGGCGGCCTCTCCGCGGCCACGGCCTCTGCGGGCAGCAGTATGGCCCGCATCCCCAAGGGATACGGGCCGTAGAAAGCGGTCCTGACGGGATTTGAACCCGCGGCCTCCACCTTGACAGGGTGGCGAGCACTCCAAACTGCTCCACAGGACCTTGCGTTTGCTTTCCGCTTGCGGCGGGCTGCGAAGCAAGACTGTACAGCAGGTCAGGGGGTGCGGTCGAACTCGATACCGGAGGCCGCCCCTCAGGCGGGCACCGCCGCGTCCACCGCCTTCATGATCCGCTTGTCGGAGACCGGATACGCGGTCCCCAGGGCGTGCGCGAAGTAGCTGACCCGGAGCTCCTCGATCATCCAGCGGATCTCGCGGGCCTCGGCCGGCACCGCACGGCCCGGCGGGAACTGCTCCAGCAGCCAGGCGTATTCGTCCTGCATCTCCTTCACCTTCGCCATGCGGGTGCGGTCCCGCTCGGCGTTGGTCGGCAGCTGCGTCAGACGGCGGTCGGCGGCGATCAGATAGCGCATCAGGTCCGGCAGCCGCTTGGCGCCGTGCGCGGTCACGAAGCCCGGCTTGATGAGCTCCGCCAACTGCTCCCTGACGTCCGTCAGCGACGGCAGCAGCGAGGGGAAGGAGGTCTCCTTCAGCCGGCGCTCACACGCCTGCCAGGCGGCCAGCACCTCCTGCACCTGCTGGATCGTCCGCAGCGTGACGTCCACCAGGTCGGCCCGGACCGCGTCGAACAACTTGCGGAAGGACTCCTCGTCCCACGCCGGGCCGCCCCGCGCCGCGATCAGACGGTCCGCGGCGGCGGTCACGCAGTCGTCGAAGAGCGCCGCGATCGAGCCGTGCGGATTGCGGGACAGCGCGAGCTTCTGTTGGTTGCTCAGCTTGTCCTGGGCGAACTTGGCGGGATTCGACGGGATGTTGAGGAGGATGAGGCGGCGGGTGCCCGCCCACATCGCCGTCTGCTGCGCGGCCTCGGTGTCGAAGAGCCGGACCGCGACGCTGCTGCCCTCGTCCACCAGCGCCGGATACGCCTTCAGCAGCTGGCCCGCGCGCCGGGTCTCGACCGTGCGCGGCAGGGCGCCGATCGTCCAGGACGTCAGGCCGGTGCGCTGCTCCACGCCGGCCGGCGCCGCCGCGTCGGCCGCCGCCCCGTCGCCCTTGCGGCCCCGGGGCGGCCGTTCGGCGGCCTGCTCGAAGGCCTTGGAGATGGCCGCCTGGGTCTTCGGCTTGAGCTTGTGCCGCAGCGCCTCCAGGTCCTTGGCCTCGGCGAGCTTGCGCCGCCGCTCGTCGACCACCCGGAAGGTGATCTTGAGGTGGTCCGGGACCTTGGCCACGTCGAAGTCCGCCGGGTCGACGGGCACGCCCACCATCCGCTGCAGCCCGGCGGCCAGCGCGGCCGTCAACGAGCCCTGCAGCGGGACCGCGGAGTCCAGGAAGCGGGCCGCGAAGTTCGGCGCCGGGACGTAGTTGCGCCGGATCGGCTTGGGCAGCGACCGGATCAGCTCCGTCACCAGCTGCTCGCGCAGGCCCGGGATCTGCCAGTCGAAGCCCTCGGAGGAGACCTGGTTGAGGACCTGCAGCGGGATGTGGACGGTCACACCGTCCGCGTCCGCGCCCGGCTCGAACTGGTAGGTGACCTTGAACTTCAGCTTTCCCTGCCGCCAGGAATCCGGGTAGTCGTCCTTCGTGACGGCCTCGGCGGATTCGTTGATGAGCATCGAGTGCTCGAAGTTCAGCAGCTCCGGCTCGTCCCGGCGCTTGGTCTTCCACCAGGAGTCGAAATGGGCGCCGGAGACGACGTGGTCGGGGATCCGCCGGTCGTAGAAGTCGAAGAGCGTCTCGTCGTCCACGAGGATGTCGCGGCGCCGGGCGCGGTGCTCCAACTCCTCGACCTCACCGAGGAGTTTGCGGTTGTCATGGAAGAACTGGTGGTGGGTGCGCCAGTCGCCCTCGACCAGGGCATTGCGGATGAACAGCTCGCGCGAGGTCTCCGGATCGATCCGGCCGTAGTTGACCTTGCGCTGGGCGACGATCGGGACGCCGTAGAGCGTGACCCGCTCGTACGCCATCACCGCGGCCATCTTCTGCTCCCAGTGCGGCTCGCTGTACGTGCGCTTCACCAGGTGCTGGGCGAGCGGCTCGATCCACTCCGGCTCGATCTTCGCGTTCACCCGCGCCCACAGCCGGGAGGTCTCGACCAGCTCGGCGGACATCACCCAGCGCGGGGGCTTCTTGAAGAGCGCGGACCCGGGGAAGACCGCGAACTTGGCGCTCCGGGCGCCGAGATACTCGTTCTTGGCGTCCGTATCCTTCAGGCCGATGTGCGAAAGCAAACCGGCGAGGAGGGAGGTGTGGACACGGTCCGGTGCCGCGTCCTCCTCGCTCAGATGGATCCCCATCGTCTTGGCGACCGTGCGCAGCTGGGAGTAGATGTCCTGCCACTCGCGTATCCGCAGGTAGTTCAGGAACTCGTTCCGGCACATCCGGCGGAAGGCCGACGAGGACAGCTCCTTCTGCTGCTCGCGCACATAGCGCCAGAGGTTCAGGAACGCCAGGAAGTCGCTGCTCTCGTCCTTGAAGCGGGCGTGCTGCTGATCGGCCTGCTGCTGCTTGTCGGACGGCCGCTCGCGCGGGTCCTGGATGGACAGCGCGGCCGCGATGACCATGACCTCGCGGACACAGCCGTTGCGGTCCGCCTCCAGTACCATCCGCGCCAGCCGCGGGTCGACCGGCAGCTGGGACAGCTTGCGGCCGGTCTGCGTGAGCCGCTTCTTCGGGTCCTTCTGCTTCGGGTCGAGCGCGCCGAGCTCCTCGAGGAGCTGCACGCCGTCCTTGATGTTGCGGCGGTCCGGCGGATCGATGAACGGGAACTTCTCGATGTCGCCGAGGCCGGCCGCGGTCATCTGCAGGATGACGGAGGCGAGGTTCGTCCGGAGGATCTCCGCGTCGGTGAACTCGGGGCGGGAGAGGAAGTCGTCCTCGGAATACAGCCGGATGCAGATGCCGTCGCTGGTCCGGCCGCAGCGGCCCTTGCGCTGGTTGGCGCTGGCCTGCGAGACCGGCTCGATGGGCAGCCGCTGGACCTTGGTGCGGTAGCTGTAGCGGGAGATCCGGGCCATGCCCGGGTCGATGACGTACCGGATGCCCGGCACGGTCAGCGAGGTCTCGGCGACGTTCGTGGCCAGCACGATCCGCCGGCCGGTGTGGCGCTGGAAGACGCGGTGCTGTTCGGCGTGCGACAGCCGGGCGTACAGCGGCAGCACCTCGGTCTGCGGGAGCTGCTTCTTGTTGAGCGCGTCCGCGGTGTCGCGGATCTCCCGCTCGCCCGAGAGGAAGACCAGGATGTCGCCCGGGCCCTCGGCCTGCAGCTCGTCCACCGCATCGCAGATGGCGGTGATCTGGTCGCGGTCCGCGTCCTGGCCGCCCTCCTCCAGCAGCGGTCGGTAGCGCACCTCCACCGGATACGTACGGCCGGACACCTCGACGATCGGCGCGCTGGGGGCGGCGTCACCGTCGCCCGCGGCGGTGGCCGCCGCCCCGACCGTGGCGAACGAGCCGAAGTGCCGCGCGAACCGCTCCGGGTCGATGGTCGCGGAGGTGATCACGACCTTGAGGTCGGGGCGCCGCGGCAGCAGCTGCGCGAGGTAGCCGAGGATGAAGTCGATGTTGAGGCTGCGCTCGTGGGCCTCGTCGATGATGATCGTGTCGTACTGGCGCAGCTCGCGGTCGGTCTGGATCTCGGCGAGCAGGATGCCGTCCGTCATCAGCTTGACGAGGGTGTCGGCGCCGACCTGATCGGTGAACCGGACCTTCCAGCCGACCACCTCGCCCAGCGGGGTCCGCAGCTCCTCCGCGACGCGCTCGGCGACCGTACGGGCCGCGATCCGGCGCGGCTGGGTGTGCCCGATCAGACCGCGCACGCCCCGGCCGAGCTCCAGGCAGATCTTCGGGATCTGGGTCGTCTTGCCGGAGCCGGTCTCGCCGGCCACGATCACGACCTGGTGGTCGCGGATCGCCGCGAGGATCTCGTCCCGCTTCTGGCTGACCGGCAGTTCTTCCGGATACGTGATCTCCGGGACCGCGGCGCGCCGCTGGTCGACCCGCAGCTCGGCCTCGTCGATGCCGTCGGCGATCTCGGCGAGCACGGCCGCCCTGGCTTCGGGCTTACGGATCCGGCGCGCGCCGTCGAGCCGGCGCCCCAGCCGCTGCGCGTCGCGCAGCATCAACTCGGGCAGGCGTGCGTGCAGCGCGGTGAGGGTGGGAGCAGCGGAGCCGGGCGGGGTGGAGGAGATGCCGTCGGGCAGGGCGGAGGCAGGCTGACTGGACATACGTCCCCCAGGATCTCACCTCGGGTGAACGACTGGCGAACCATTTGCCGGCCCGGCCGGGCGCCCGCCCGCATACGGCTCTTGCGCGGAATGTCCGGCCTCGGTGTTTCAGCGTGTGCGCATGCTTGATCATCGCGGCGCTCCGGCCCCCAGGGCGAACCCCCTGCGCGACCGTCCTCGGGCGGCGCAACGACGAAGGCCCCGGTTCCGAGGAACCGGGGCCTTCGTCCAATGGGTGTGGCTGGGGCCGGGGTCGAACCGGCGACCTATCGCTTTTCAGGCGATCGCTCGTACCAACTGAGCTACCCAGCCGCAGCGGTCCTGACGGGATTTGAACCCGCGGCCTCCACCTTGACAGGGTGGCGAGCACTCCAAACTGCTCCACAGGACCTTGCATTGCGTGAAAGCGGCCTGAACCATTCTCACACACGGTGATGCGTGCCCCCAACGGGATTCGAACCCGTGCTACCGCCTTGAAAGGGCGGCGTCCTGGGCCACTAGACGATGAGGGCTGGTGGCCTCCTTGGCGTCGTTACCGGCGCCGTCGGGGACGTGAGAAGCATATGGGATGGGAGGACCGTTCGCCAAAACGGTTTACCCGGAGCCGTCGGAAGGGGTCCTGGTCGGCCGCGAGAAAGGCCCCGGTGAGCGGCCGGCGGACGGCCCTGAGGACGGGCCGGCGAACGGGCCGGACGGGTGAGCCGAGCGGGTCGGCGCCGGCGTGGCGCCGGGCTGGTTCTCCCGGGGGAGGTGGCGGCTGACCTCGGCGCGGGACAGGCCCAGCCCGCCCAGGGTGATCTCGTCCCACGCCTGCAGCCGCTTGGTCCGGCGGTCCAGATAGAGCACCGACGCCTGGACCGGGGCGGGCTTCTTGTTCTGCACCGCCCGCAGCCCGCCGCCGCCCGTGGAGCCCTCGACCATCAGCCGGGTGCCCCCGGGGAGCGTGGTGATCTCCCGGTGGTGGATGTGGCCGGCCAGCACCAGCGGGACCAGCCCGTCGGTCTCCGTCGCGGCGGCCGGGTTGTGCGCCAGCGCCAGGTCGACCGGCGTTCCGGCCAGCCGCTCGGTGCGCAGCACATCGGCGAGCCGGCGGCCGGCGGCGCGCTCGGCGGCGTCCCCGGCCGCCACGACCGAGCGGTCCGGGGTGAACTGCGGGTCGCCGGTGCCCGCGATCCGCACCCCGGCGACCCGGGCCACCCGGCCGTTGTCGAGGACGGTGACGTGCCGGCGGCCGGAGAGGTACTTCTGCGTGGTGTGCGAGTCGTGGTTGCCGCGCACCCATACGTACGGCGCGCCGAGCGTGGACGCCGCGTCGAGGAAGTGGTTCTCGGCGGCCGAGCCGTGGTCCATGGTGTCGCCGGTGTCGACGATCACGTTGATCCGGTACTGCTTCACCAGGGAGGCGATGATCCGCCAGCTGGCCGGGTTCAGGTGGATGTCGGAGACGTGCAGTACGCGGAGGGTGCTGGGGTCGGGCTGGTACGCCGGCAGCGTCGAGGTGGCGTCGTAGAGCTTGGTGACGTTGGTGACCAGCCGCGCCAACTCCTTCTGGTACACGTCGAATTCGCTGACGATGCTGCGCGCGTTGCCGACCACGGACGGGGCCGAGGACAGCAGCCCGGAGAACTTCGGCTCCAGCACCGAGTCCGGGTTCCAGGTGGCGTACGCGGTGCCGGCGGAGGCCCCGAGGAGGGCGAGCGCCAGACCGCCGGCGGCCAGGGCGCGGCGCGGGCGGCGGTAGACGACCAGGCCCAGCGCGGTCGCGCCGGCGGCCACGGCGAGGCAGGAGCGCACCGCCAGCCCGAGGGCGCCGCGGGAGACGTCATGGGTGACCTCGTCCTGCAGGCCGGCGAACCGCTCGGGGTGGGAGACCAGCGCCTGCGAGCGGACCGGGTCCAGCCGGTCGACGTCGACGTCGAGCCGCAGTGGCGCGTAGTGGCTGCTCAGCTCCAGGTCGCCGAGCGGCGCCACGTCGATCCGGGTCCCGCCGGTCAGCGAGGGGCGCAGGGCCATGCTGGTGTCCATCGGGCCGACCGGGGCGTGCACGGTGCCGATGAGGAGCAGCCCGAGCCAGGAGCCGAGCGCGGTCACGGCTATCAGGCCGAGCGAACGGGCCAGCGGGCGCGGCGGGTCGAGGGGGGCCACGGCGGGTTCCGTACGGCGGAAGCGGGAGGGACGGCGGACGGCTCCGGGTGCCACGGATACGCCGTGCGGCCGGTCCCGGCCCGGACGCCACGGCGGGCGGAACGGGCGGGGCAGCCACCGGAGCAGGGGGTTTCGCGGTAGGTCGGGGGCCGATGTCCGGGAGCGCTGAGCACGGGCCATTGGCCCCGTATGCCCGGGCACGGCGCCCGTCAATCAGGGTGCGGCGACTGTGGTGGTGGTGCGGAACGACCGGCGGGCGGCGACGATCGGAGGCGGGAACGGTGGCGGAGAATGGTGGTGTGCTGGAAATGACGCGCGAGGAGTTCGAGGAACTGGTCGCCGAGGCGCTGGACCGGATCCCGCCGGAGCTGACCCGGCTGATGGACAACGTGGCGGTCTTCGTCGAGGACGAACCGCCCGCCGACGACCCCGAGCTGCTCGGGCTGTACGAGGGGACGCCGCTGACCGACCGCGGTGAGTGGTACGCGGGCGTGCTGCCGGACCGGATCACGATCTACCGGGGGCCGACGCTCCGGATGTGCGCGACGCGTGAGGACGTGGTCGCCGAGGCCGAGGTGACGGTCGTTCACGAGATCGCGCACCACTTCGGCATCGACGACGCCCGGCTGCATTCGCTCGGCTACGGCTGAGCCGCGGCGGCGCCCCGGCGTGATCGGCGGCGTGGGGCGCGTGTCCTCAAGCGGGGGGCGGGAGTTGGGCAGGGCGTCCGTGCCGCCGTCCCTGCGCTCCGGATCCGGAGGTCCCGCCGTGCGCCCGAGCCCCTACCGACCCTCGCCGTCCCCGACACCGCCGCCCGCCGCCCCCGTGGTGGCGCGGCCGCCGGAGCCACCGGTGCCGTCGTCGCCGTCGCCCGTACCGCAACCGTCCGCCGCGCAGTCGGCAGCGCGGCCGTCCGCGTCGCCGCTGTCCGGGCCGCTGCTGTCCGGGCCGCTGCCATCCGGGCCGCTGCCGTCCGTGCGGCAGTCGTCCGTGCGGCAGTCGTCCGTGCGGCAGTCGTCCGTGCCGCAGTCGTCGGCGGGCCGGGCGCTGTCCCGGGTCGCCGTCGCCGCCGTGACCCTCTCCGCGCTGGCCGCGTCCCTGGCCGGCTGCATGAGCGTCAGCGACCCCGGCGAGCCCAAGCCGTCCGGTGGCGCCGCACGCCAGGACGGCCAGGGCTCGCAGCCCGGCCCCGGCGGACCGACCGCCGACGGGCGCGGCGCCGGAGCGCGGCAGCTGGGCCGTAACGGCGAGGCCCGGCCGGCCGGCGGCGACGAGAAGCCGGGCAAGAAGTCGAAGTCCGCGAAGCCCAAGCCGTCCGAGAGCGGTAGGACACCCGGCCCGGTGGAGCCCTCGGGCCCGGAACCCGGCGCGGGCGGCAGCGGCGGCTCCGGCGGCGCGCACGGACCCGCCGGCCCCTCGCCGTCCCACTCCACCCGGCCGTCCGCCCCGCCCGCCACGCCCACGCCCCCCAGCACCCCCACCGCCGCCCCGACCCCGCCGCCGAGCACCCCCGCGACCCCGCCGAGCGCCCAGGCGTCCGGTCCGTCCCCGGTCTCGCCGATGTCGTCGCTGTCCGAGCCGGGGGAGCCGGGCGAGCCGGGGGAGCCCGGGAAGGCAGGCACCATGGACGAGGGGGCCTGACGGGTCCGGCCGACGGGGGTGGGTACGGGCCGCGGACGGTTCCTGGGGGGACGGGCGAAGGGCCGCTCCTGGGGGCGGGTGAAGGGCTGCTTCTGGGGAGGGGCGAAGGGCCGTTCCTGGGGGCGGGCGAAGAGCCGTGGAGCCCGGGTGCGGGGCCGGATCGAAGGCCGCGGGGCCGGGGCCCGTTCCGTAAGCCCTGGTCAGCGGCTCATTTGCCATCCGGGGGGCGGAGTGCGTATGGTGGTAGATCGTTTGATCCCATTTGCCCGGCGCCAGAAAAGAAGCGCGCCGCGTGGCGCGTTCTCTCCCTTGCCGTGGCTGACCGCATTGAGGCGGTCGTTGTGAAACACACGGAGTTTGGGCGCGTGCCGAGACTCCGGAAGGTTTCGCATTTCGCATGTCCATTTCCACTGATCAGTCCGTCATGCCCGCACACGACGAGCAGGACGAGCAGCCGACCGCCGAGGTGACCGAGGTCACGGTCGCGTCCGATGCGGACGCCGCCGCCGATGCCCAGGCCGACGCCGACACCCTCACCTTCGCCGACCTCGGCCTCCCCGAGGGCGTCGTGCGCAAGCTCGCGCAGAACGGCGTGACGACCCCCTTCCCGATCCAGGCCGCGACCATCCCGGACGCCCTGGCCGGCAAGGACATCCTCGGCCGCGGCCGCACCGGCTCCGGCAAGACCCTCTCCTTCGGTCTGCCCACCCTGGCCCGGCTCGCCGACGGCCGCACCGAGAAGAAGAAGCCGCGCGCCGTCATCCTCACCCCGACCCGTGAGCTGGCCATGCAGGTCGCGGACGCCCTCCAGCCCTACGGCGACGTGCTCGGCCTGAAGATGAAGGTCGTCTGCGGCGGTACGTCCATGGGCAACCAGATCTACGCCCTGGAGCGCGGCGTCGACATCCTCGTCGCCACCCCGGGCCGACTGCGCGACATCATCAACCGCGGCGCCTGCTCCCTCGCGGACGTCCAGGTCGCGGTCCTCGACGAGGCCGACCAGATGTCCGACCTGGGCTTCCTGCCCGAGGTCACCGAGCTGCTGGACCAGGTGCCCGAGGGCGGCCAGCGGATGCTGTTCTCCGCCACGATGGAGAACGAGATCTCCACCCTGGTCAAGCGCTACCTGACCGACCCGGTCAGCCACGAGGTCGACAGCGCCCAGGGCAACGTCACCACCATGACCCACCACGTCCTGGTCGTGAAGCCGAAGGACAAGGCGCCGGTCACCGCCGCCATCGCCGCCCGCAAGGGCCGCACCATCATCTTCGTCCGCACCCAGCTGGGCGCCGACCGCATCGCCGAGCAGCTGGTCGAGTCCGGCGTCAAGGCCGACGCGCTGCACGGCGGCATGACCCAGGGCGCCCGCACCCGGGTCCTCGCGGACTTCAAGGACGGCTACGTCAACGCGCTGGTCGCCACCGACGTCGCGGCCCGCGGTATCCACGTCGACGGCATCGACCTGGTCCTCAACGTCGACCCGGCCGGCGACCACAAGGACTACCTGCACCGTTCGGGCCGTACCGCCCGCGCCGGCCAGTCCGGCACGGTCGTCTCGCTCTCGCTGCCCCACCAGCGCCGGCAGATCTTCCGCCTGATGGAGGACGCCGGTGTGGACGCCTCCCGGCACATCGTCGGCTCGGGCACCTTCGACGAGGACGTCGCCCGGATCACCGGCGCGCGTTCGCTCACCGAGGTCCAGGCCGAGTCCGCCAACAACTCCGCCAAGCAGGCCGAGCGCGAGGTCGCCCAGCTCACCCGTGAGCTGGAGCGGCTGCAGCGCCGGGCCGCCGAACTGCGCGAGGAGGCCGACCGGCTGACCTCCCGGGCCGCCCGCGAGCGCGGTGAGGACCCGGCCGAGGTGCTGGCCGCCGCTGCCGAGACCGCCGCGGCGGAGGTCGCCGCCGAGACCGCCGCCGTCGAGCGGAGCGCCGCCGACGAGCGTCGTCCGGCCGCCTCCGACCGCCGTGACGACCGCGGCAACTTCGAGCGCCGGGACCGTCGTGACGACCGTCGCGACGACCGGGGCGGTTTCAACCGTGACGAGCGTTCCGGTGGCCGTTCCTTCGACCGTGACCGTCGTGACGACCGCGGTGGTTTCCGCCGTGACGACCGCGGCGACCGCGCCGGTGGCCGTTCCTTCGACCGCCGTGACGACCGTTCCGGTGGCCGTTCCTTCGACCGTGACCGCCGCGACGACCGGGGCGGTTTCGAGCGCCGGGACCGTCGTGACGACCGCCGTGACGACCGGGGTGGTGTCAACCGTGACGAGCGTTCCGGTGGCCGTTCCTTCGACCGTGACCGTCGTGACGACCGCGGTGGTTTCCGCCGGGACGACCGGGGTGACCGTGCCGGTGGCCGTTCCTTCGACCGCGGTGACCGCGGCTTCAACCGCGACCGCGGCGACCGCCCGAACCGCCCGTTCCACCGTGACGACCGCTCCTCCGGCGGCTACCGTTCCGGCGGCGGCGACCGGCCCTTCAACCGCGACGACCGCTCCGGCGGCCGCCCCTCCACCGGTGGCCACCGTTCCGGCGGCGGCGACCGCCCCTACGGCCGCCGTGACGACCACCGTGGTGCCCCCGCCGGCTCCTACGGCCGCCGCGAGGACAAGCCGCGCTGGAAGCGCAACGGCTGATCGCTGACCGACGCCGCTCACCACCGGGCCCGTACGCACACAAGTGCCGTACGGGCCCGGTGCGTTGTGCGGTCGCCACACCCCGCCGAAGGGCCCGCCGCGCGGCCCGCGGCACCCCTGTGACCTGGCCGTTCGGTAATGCCTTCGGGCTGCGGCACGACCTCGGGCTATGCTGCTCGGTGCGGGCCATTAGCTCAATTGGCAGAGCAGTGGACTTTTAATCCATTGGTTCAGGGTTCGAGCCCCTGATGGCCCACCGAAACCACGCCAGGACACGTCGCCTGATGTACGGTTCCACGCCTCGACCGGGATTGCCCGGACGGGGCGTTCCGTTTTTCCCGCGCCCGGCGGCGACCTGGCGTGGATCGCCGAGGGTGATCGGTGGACGGCCGTACGGGCCGCATCGGCGGGTCTCAGTCGAGGCCGAGGACCTGTCCGGGGCGGATCCGGTCCGGGTCGGCGCCGATGGTGTCGGTGTTGGTGCGGTAGAGGTGGGCCCAGGTGGTGCCGTGGGTGGCGGCGATGCTGCCGAGGGTGTCACCGGGGCGGACGGTGTAGCGGTGGGGGCTCGTGGTGTCGGGTGCCCGGCCGGCGGACGGGTCCGGGGTGGGCTGCTGCGGGCAGGGGTTCTCGGCGGTGGCCGTGGGGCGTACCGGCTGGGGGGTCAGGGGTGTGCAGACGGGGACGGCCGCGCCGATGAGTTGGACCAGGCCCACGCCGCCGGTGGGAGGCAGGAGCGCGGACCAGTTGTTGGCCAGCCATACGTTGCCCGAGGGGTCGATCTGTACCGCGGTCAGGTGCTGGATCGCCTTGTGGTGGAAGCCCCTGGCCGGGGACAGGACGGTACCGGTGGCGGCGCCGGGCGGGCAGGCGGTCACGTTCTCGCCGCACAGCAGTGACACCGAGGCGTTGCCGAAGCCGGCGACCCATACCCGGTCGGAGCCGTCGACGGCGATCGACCAGGGGAAGACG
Organism: Streptomyces sp. NPDC059649; assembly: GCF_042734445.1. Classification (NCBI taxonomy): domain Bacteria; kingdom Bacillati; phylum Actinomycetota; class Actinomycetes; order Kitasatosporales; family Streptomycetaceae; genus Streptomyces; species Streptomyces sp. NPDC059649. Next base: position 27,668 of record NZ_JBHWDV010000049.1, on the reverse strand, counting down.
GTCCGGGGCAGCCGGTGGACGCCCGCGACGGTGCCGTCGGGGCGCAGTTCGGTGATGGTGCTGTTGAAGTAGCTGGGTACCCAGGCGTTGCCGTGGGAGTCCAGGGCGAGCCCCAACGGCCCTTGGAACGAGCTGCTGTTGATGGTGGCCCGGGTCGTGAAGTCCGGGCCGATGACGGTGACACTGCCGCCGAGCTTGCCGGGAGTACCGGCTCTGCGGGAGTCCAGGAGCTGGCCGAAGTCCATCTGGCTGTTGGTGATCCAGGCCCGGCCGCGGGCGTCGATCTGGAGGCCGAAGGGGTGGTTGAGGCCGCTGTGGGGGAGGGTGAATGCCTTGGCGGGGTCCCCGTGCGGATAGACGACGATGCTGCCCAGGCCCGGTTTGCCCGACAGGCCGAAGGAGTTGGCGATCCACAGGTTGCCGCGCTGGTCGACGGCGACCCCCTGCGGGCGGACGAATCCGCCGTTCGCCCACCCTGTGGGGGGCGAGAGCGGCGTGCCGGTGGCCGAGTACTTCGTCATGGCATCGGTGCCGTAGCTGGGCGCCCACACCGCACCGCCGTGGTCGACGGCGATGCCCCACGCCCCGCCGTTCATCCCGCCGCCGCTGAGGGGGCTGCCGAGGACCGGGCGGCCGGTGGGGTCCAGGACGCTGACGTAGCGGCTGGCGGTGCGGGTGCCCGGCAGCCAGTTGTTGGTCGCCCAGGCGTTGCCGCGTGCGTCGAAGGCGATGCGGCCGGGGGCGTACAGATCGGTGTCGGTGTAGCGCAGGGCCAGGAGCCAGCTTTCCGGCGGCGCGGTGAGCGCGGGGGTGTGGTCGCCGGTGGTGCGGGCCAGGGCGTACAGGCCGGCGGTGGACAGGGTCGGATGGTGGGCCAGGGCCAGCAGGGCCTGCACCGTGTCCGTGGGGGCGGGGCCGCCGCGGGGTGTGGCCAGGCGCAGCAGTCGCGCGCACCGCGGGCCGTCCGTCGCGCACGCGGAGACGAGGTCGGCCAGGGTGCCGAGCGTGGCCAGGGTTTCGTTGCGGGCACCGTTGGCGGCGTCGGTGACCACCCGGCCGGCTCTTCCGGTCGTCGGGTCGGCGAGGTTGAAGGAGGTCGCCGCGGCGTTCTCCAGCCCCGGGGCGGGCCCGGCCACCTGGCGTCCGCTGTCGAACTGCGCCAGCGCGTAGGTGGCCGCCACGGTGGTGAGTTCGTCGACCGTCACCCGGTCCAGGGTCCGCGGCCGGACGGCGCCGCCGGACCCGACCCCGACCACCGCGCGCAGCCGCAGCCTGCGCCCGCTCGTGGCCTCCACGTACAGGACCCCGCCGGCGGGCGGGGCGTACCGGATCCGGAAGGCCCCGGCCGCGTCGGTGCGGGCCCGGCCCAGCTCCCTGCTGCCCTCTCGCGAGCCCGCCCACAACCGCACCGGCACCCCGCGCAGCGGCTGTCCCGCGCCGGTGACCGTGCCGTGCACCGTGCCGCCGGACGGCGTGACCGGCCGTGCGCCTGACGGGGCGGCGGCCAGTGCCAGCGTGACCGCCGCCGACGCCGCGGCGACGGCGGCGGCGGCCGCCGGCAACGGGCGGGCCCACCGCGGCCGGCCGCGCCGGGAGGGGCGACGGAAAGCGTGCCGGCGTACGGCGGATCCGGTCATGACGTCACAAGCCTTTCCACGAGGCGCGGCAGGGCCGGCCGGGCACTGATGTCACCGCTGAACGGGGCGGGTGCTGCGCATACCGGATCCGCCACAGTCGTGCGCCCGGAACGCAACGAGTGCTGCGCCGTCGGGACGGACGCCGGCCGCGGGCGGGCCGGCTCATCCCTGCGGTTGTCCCGGGGCGGGGCCCGTACCGCTGTCGGTCTCCGGGGTGCGGAGGGTGAACCAGCCGATCCTCGACGCGCCGAACAGCCAGATCGCGCCCAGGTACAGGTCCGGGCCCACCTGCCGGATCTCGTCGCGCACCCCGCGCGCGACCAGGGACGTGCGCGAGTAGTCGATGACGATGCACTCCCGCTCGTCCACCAGGCTCGGGCCCGGAGCCACCCTGGCCAGCACGGCCAACGCATCGAACGGCCCCAGCCGGTTGCTCAGGTAGCCGTTCTCGGGGCTGAACACCTTTCCCCGCCACACGGCCAGCCGCACCAGCGCCGCGATCGGCTGCACCAGGGCGGTGCCGGCACCCAGGATGGCGGTGCCCTCCATGGGGCCACGGGGCACCTCACCGGCCGGGCCGGCACGGAAGATCTCCTCCAGCCGGCCGTCGCCGGCCGCCAGCAGCTCGCTCTCGGTGAATGACACAGTCAGCCTCCAGCAGTCGTCATCGGCCCACCGCCGCCCCTCCCCGGCTGTCTCAACCCGGCGGGCCCGTTCGGAAGCCCCACGGCGCGGCCCGGGCCTGCGCGAGCGGTCAGCTTCACCATGAACGCGCCCGCACCGCGCCACCACCCCGATACGGCCGATCAGCGACCCGGCCCGTGCCGGCCGGCGGAACGGTCGGCGCGGTGACCCGTCCGGCCCCCGTGCATTCGCCGGGCGCCCCCGCGGCGGACAGCCTTGGGACGTCGAGGTGACGTCGACATGCGGCCGGCATGCCGGTGCTCGTACGGCGGACGGGCGGAGCGGGAAGAGGCCGGTGCGGATGCTGCAGGGCTACGGGTCGTCCACGGGCGACGGGGAGCGGCGGGCGCGCCGGGCCCGGATGTCCCCGGTGGGCCGGCGCCTGGCCTGCTGGCTCCCCGCCGTCCTGATCGTCGGCGGCCTCGCGTTCGACATGGCGACGCCGCCGAGCTACACCGCCGCGCCCTTCTTCTCCGCCGCCCCGCTGGTGGCGGCGCCGCTCTTCTCGCTGCCCGCCACCGCCCTCACGGCCCTGGCCGCCATGGCCGGCGAGTCCCTGGTGGTGACGTACCGCAGCGCCGCCCAGGACACCCACGAGTCGGTGACCGAGATCGCGACCGTGTTCGTCGTCGCCCTGCTGGCGCTCGCCATCAACCGCGTCGTCCGGATGTCCGACGCCCATCTGGCGTCCGTACGGGACGTCTCGGAGGCCGCGCAGCGGGCCGTGCTGCCGGCGCCGCCCGAGCGGCTCGGCGGGCTCGCGGTCGCCGCCCGGTACGTGGGCGCGCGGGCGGACGCCCGGATCGGCGGCGATCTCTACGCGGTGCAGGACACCCCGCACGGCGTACGGCTGATCGTCGGCGACGTCCGCGGCAAGGGGCTGGAGGCGGTGGAGGCCGCCGTGGTGGTCATCGGCGCCTTCCGGGAGGCCGCGGAACAGGAGGCCACCCTGGAGGCGGTGGCCGGCCGGCTGGAGCGGGCGCTGCAACGGGAGGGCGGGCGGCGCGCGGGGCTCGACCAGTGCGAGGGGTTCACCACCGCGGTTCTGGCCGAGATCCCGGCCGGCGGGCGGTCCGTGCTGCGGGTCCTCAACCGCGGCCACCCGGCGCCCCTGTTGCTCGGCCCGGACGGCGGACTGTGCGAGCTGGCGCCCTCCGCGCCGGCGCTGCCGCTGGGGATGAGCGAGGTGGCGAGCTGGCCGGACCGTTCCGACGAGTCGTTCTTCCCGGCCGGGTCGCTGCTCCTCTTCTTCACCGACGGCGTGACCGAGGCCCGCGACCTGCGCGGCCGTTTCTACGACCCGGCGGACAAGCTCCGCGGCCGGCACTTCCCGGGCCCCGGCAGCCTGCTGGACGCCCTCATCGAGGACGTCTCCCGGCATACGGGCGGGGCCCCGGCGGACGACATGGCCCTGTTGGCGCTGCAGCGGCCCATGGGGGAGTGAGGGCTGTGCCGCGTTCCCCTACAGCGGGCGGAAGCTCTGCCCGTGCGGGCCGGTGAGTGCGACCGGGTGGCCGTCCAGGGCGAGGGTCAGCTGCAGCGGGTCGTCCGGGCGCGGGGTGTGGTGCGCGGGCAGCGGGAGCCACGGCAGCACGGAGTGGTGCTCCTGGGAGACCCAGTGCCCGCCGCCGTCCCGCCCGTCGAGGACCGACCGTACGAGCCGGGCGAACTCCTCGCGCCGGGCCGGCGGCAGATAGCTCAGCACGGAGGTGTGGAACACCACCAGCGTCGCCCCGGCGGGCGCCTCGGCCGCCAGCGCGGGCAGTTCCTCGATCAGGTCCCCGCGGACGATCCGCGGCCGCGGCGCCGCCCGCACCGCCTCGACGGCCGCGGACAGCCGGGCCGCCCGCGCCTCGTCGCCGGGCCATACGAGCGACCGCAGCCAGCGCAGGTCGTCCGGCTCGGCGACCGGGTCGAGCGGATCGAGATCGATCCCGGCCCGCCAGACGACCTCGGGGAGCCGGGTGGGGAGGTGCGGTCCGTGCCCTGCCGCCGGCACCGGCGCCTGCACCAGGCAGGGGAAGACCACCGGGCTGTCGGCCGGGCCCACTTCGACGACCGGGTGGTGCGCTCCTCCCGGTGCGCGCCCGCCAGAGTGGCCGGCAGCCGGCCCGCCCGCGTACCCGGGCCCGTGCCGGTACTCCTGCCCGTCCCCGGGCCCGTGCCGGTACGCGTACTCGTACCGATAGCGGTCCGGGTGCAGACACAGCCCCGCCGAGGTGCCGACCTCCAGCAGGGCCAGTGGCTGGGGCAGCCGGGCGAGCAGCGGCAGCAGGGTGGCGCAGCGGGCCGGCTCGTTGGTCTGGGTGCCGCGGCGCATGATCACGTCCCGCACCTGGTCCCAATGACGGATCGTCCATTCGCGCCAGCGACCGTACGCCGCCGCGCCGCGCGGGCCCTGTTCCGCGTGCGGGCCGTCGAGATGGCGGACGGCGGCGACCAGGAGTTGGGGCTGCTGCTTGTTGCCGGCCGGCAGCGAACCCGCCAGCAGCTCGCACAACTCCTGGTCCTGGCCGATCCGTGCGGACAGCTCCTCGTGGGCGTCGGACCGCCCGCGTGCCTCGCGCCAGGAGAACTCCTGGTACCGGCGCGCCACGTCCTGGGCGCTTCCGGACGTGCCACCGCTGCGGCCGGGACGGCCGGGATGGCCGTGGTGCCCGTGACCGGTGCTGCGGAGGCGTGCGGCGGGTCCGGGGCTCTCGGCGTGTCCGGGACTCTCGGAGTATCCGGGGCGCTCGGCGTTGACGACCATGATCCGACGTTACTGTCTTCACGTTCCGTAATGGTCGGGCACCCCTCTGCATAACAACTGACGCACAATCATCGAGAGGTCGTTTAGCGGCGGCACGGGGCGGTGCGGGGCGGTGCGGTCAACTCGCCCGATTTATGGCCATGGTGACCGGAAAAGACCACGCCACAGCTGGTGCGCGAGGCATATCGATTCCCGGGAAGGCTTGGAAAACGGCCGCGATCTCTATTACTGTCCGATAACGCAGCGCGGTCGTCCCAGCCGCCGCAAGAGGCGGCACCGCGCGCCGACGCCGAATCCCGCACGCGCTTTTCACGCACCTCCAGCATCTCGAACTGCACCAAGGGAACCGGGGAACCACCACCTTGGGGTGAATCGGACGCCTCCGCCAGAGGGTGCCCGTAGGAGACCTTCCTGCTCCGAACCCGTCAGCTAACCCGGTAGGCGAGAAGGAAGGAAAGGAGAGCGCCCCCGTGGCGTCCAACAGGCCTGTCCCCGAGGCTCCATCCGCCTACGAGTTCGACGACCGGGGCCCGGGTGCCCCGCATGCGCCGGGCGCCCCGCACGCCTTCGCAGGCTCCGGCGGCACCGCTTTCGTCACCGACACCCGTTTTGCGACGGCCGGCGAGGCGCACGGTGACGCCGACGGCCAGTGGGAGGAGTGGAACCCCACCGAGGAGTCCGTCCGCCCGGTCCGCGGCAAGCACCGGGTGGCCAAGCAGCGCGGCGGTGGACTCGCCCGCGGTGGCACGGTCCTGGGTGTCGGCGTCATCGCGGCGGTCGGCGCGGGCGGGATGGCCACGGCCGAGGGCAAGCCGCCGGTACCGATCTCGATGCCCGACCTCAGCGGTGTGGCCGACGCCGTCACCGACCACCTCCCGGACGCCGCCTCCCTGCCCGGCGTCGGCAACCTGATATCCGACGGCGGCTCGGACACCGGGTCCGACGCTGCCTCCGCGCCCGTCGACCCGCTCGCCGCGACGGGCTCGCCGTCGACCACGGCCACCGACACCGGGTCGAGTGCGGGCACGGGCTCCGGCGCGAACGCCGGTGAGGCGCTGCGCAGCCGTATCCTCCAGCAGGCCGACGCCCAGCAGGGCGCCGGCGAACAGGAGGCCCGCGAGGCCGCCGAACAGGCCGCGATCAAGCAGGCCACGACGGACGCGGCCGCGGACCAGAGCGCCGCCGAGAAGGCCGCGGCCGCCAAGAAGGAGGCAGCGGCCGAGGCCCGGCGCAAGGCCGAGGAGGAGGCCCGCCGGAAGGCGGAGGCCGAGCGCCTCGCCAAACTGGCGCAGAGCTACCTCACCCCGGTCGCCTCGTACACCCTCACCGCGAGCTTCGGGCAGGCCGGTGACCGCTGGGCCGCGGACCACACCGGCCAGGACTTCGCCGCCCCGACCGGTACGCCCGTCAGGGCGGTGCACTCCGGCACCATCACCCAGGCCGGCTGGGCCGGTTCGTACGGCTACCGCATCGTCCTGACCCTCGACGACGGCACCGAGCTCTGGTTCTGCCACCTCTCCTCGATGGTCAAGACCTCGGGCAAGGTCAGCACCGGTGACGTGATCGGCCGGGTCGGCGCCACGGGCAACGTCACCGGGCCTCACCTCCACCTGGAGGTACGCCCCGGCGCCGGCGACCCGATAGACCCGATGCCCTGGCTGCGCGACCACGGCCTCAACGTCTGACGAGCGGGGCGGGGCGGGGTGGGGCGGCCACGCGATGCGCACGCGTAGCCGCCCGTCGTAGGCGGGACCAACCGCCGCACGAGGGAATAACCACCCGCCCCGCAACGCTGCCCCCACCATGAGTGCGACAAGCAACAACTCCGGTACCCGCAGGGCCTTGGGCTCGCTGTCCGTCTCCCCGCTCTGCCTCGGGGGAAACGTCTTCGGCTGGACCGCTGACGAGGCCGAGTCGTTCGCGGTACTCGACGCGTACGTGGCGGGCGGCGGCAACTTCATCGACACCGCCGACGTGTACTCGGCCTGGGCGCCCGGCAACAAGGGCGGCGAGTCCGAGACCGTGCTCGGCAACTGGCTTGCCTCCCGCGGCAATCGCGAGGACATCGTCATCGCCACCAAGGTCGGCGCCCACCCCGACTACAAGGGCCTGTCCGCCGCCACCATCAAGTCCGCGGTCGAGGCGTCCCTCACCCGTCTCCGCACGGATTACCTCGACCTCTACTACACCCACTACGACGACGAGTCGGTGGAGGTCGGCGAGTTCCTGACCGCCCTGGACGACCTCGTCCGGGCCGGCAAGGTCCGCGAGATCGGCGCCTCCAACATCTCCGCGCGGCGCCTGGAGGAGTCCCTCGCCTTCTCCGACCGCGAGGGCGTGGCCCGTTACGTGGCCCTGCAGCCGCACTACAACCTGGTCTCCCGCGACACCTACGAGGGCGAACTCGCCGATGTGGCCGCCCGCAACGGCGTGGCCGCGGTCCCGTACTACGCCCTGGCCTCCGGCTTCCTGACCGGCAAGTACCGGCCGGGTGGCGCGGTCGACAGCGCCCGGTCCCAGAAGGCCGCGCAGTACCTGTCCACCGACCGCGGCCCCCGCGTCCTGGCGGCCCTCGACGCGATCGCCGCCGCCCACGGTGCCGAGCCCGCCACCGTCGCGCTGGCCTGGCTCGCCGCGCAGCCCACGGTCGCCGCCCCGATCGCCAGCGCCCGCACGACCGCCCAGCTCGTCCCCCTCCTGGCCGTCACCGACCTGACCCTCACCGCCCCCGAACTCACCCTCCTGACGGAGGCCTCGGCCTGACCTTCGCGGGGAGGGCCTGAAAAGGGGAGGAGCGGGGCCTGGGGGCCCCGCTCCTCCCTTACGCATGCCGTGACGCACGTACGCATGGCACCTCGCGCGTTGCGCTACCCCCGCCGGTCCACCACCGCCCAGGACGCCAGCGCCACCCCACCCGCCACCGCGAACACCGAAGGCCAGGCCCCGATCTTCTTGGCCAGCGGATGCGACCCCACAAACGCCGCCACATAGGCCCCACCCAACGCCGCCGCCGTCTTGGCCCCGGCCTTACGCTGCCACTCCCGCGCCGCCACCGCCCCCGCCGCAGCCAGCGCCACACCCCCCAACGGCCGCTTCTTGGTCCACCGAGCCACCCCATAACCCCCAACGAGCCCACTCGCCGCCACCACACTGCTCGGAACGCCGGCCATGCCCATTTCCTCCGTTTCGCAGGTCAGTTGTCCTCGACCTTACGTCCGGTGCCGTACGTTCCCGCCGCACGACGACTCGGGCGGCTGTGACGGACGGGCTTCGCCGGCTCCTCGCACGGCTCGGGTCACGTACTCGGCCACCTTTTCGGGACTCTCGTGCTCCCAGAAGCGCAGCACCGTCCATCCCGCCGCTTGGAGATGGGCGTTGGTCTCCGCGTCGCGGGCGACATTGCCCTCGAGCTTCGTGCGCCACCACTCGGCATTGGCCTTGGGGCTCGTGGCGTGTTCGGGGCAGCCGTGCCAGAAACAGCCGTCGAGGAACACCGCGATGCGCGGGCCGGGGAAGGCGATGTCGATCGTGCGACGGGCCATCCCGGGGACGCGGTGTTGCAGCCGGTAGCGCAGTCCTGCGGCGTACAGCAGCCGCCGGACTGCACGCTCCGGTTCGGTGTCCCGTCTGCCCTGACGGCTCATGCGTGCGGAGACACCGGCCGACGACGGAGAGACGGGTGGGCGTGTCATGGTCCCAGAATGGCCCACCAGCGGTCAGGAGAAGAAGCCGAGCCTCATTGCTTCCGGGCCGCCGCAGGGGGACGCGGAGGATCTTGGCAGCTACCGGGCGCGCCGGCGAGCCGGTCCCCGATTCGCCGTTGCGCCTCAGCACCGGTCGGCAGGCCGTGACAGGTGGCAGGGCGCGGCAGGATCGAGTCGGGCGGCGCCGGGGCCGGTGGGTCGCGGCTCGGAACCCTACGTCCGAGGGCGTGTGGAGTCGCCCGTGCACCGGCGGGTGGCGGCCGACCGGCCCTCGTTCGTGACGAGGCAATTCCGTCCCACGCTGTGCCAGGCATCGATCAACGCCGGCCGTCCCCACCTCTGGTAGTGCCGGACCCGTTGCAGCAGGTACTGCTCGCGGGTGGTGAAGTCCGGGTCGGGGCCGGTGAGGTGGGCGCGGCGGCGGTGGAAGGAGAGGGCGGTGGCGGCGGTGGTGTAGGCGGTGACGGCGCGGGCGGCGGCGGGGCCGTGGGTGCGGCGGGCGATGTCGCGGGCGAGGGCGCGGGTCTTGAGGGAGGAGAGGGCGTCCGGTTCGGCCGGGGTGAGCCAGCCGGCGGTGATGTAGGGGGCGAGGTAGCCGGGGAGGGAGAGGAGCTCCTGTTTGCGGGCCCAGACGGCCAGGTACGTCAGGGCGAGGAGGACCGGCACCATGAAGAGCCCGTAGACGAGGAGGAAGCCGATGTCGCCGAGGGAGGACGCGGCGTTCCAGATGGCGTGCAGGAGGACGGCGGTGAGCAGGCCGAGGACGACGAGGGCGATACGGGCTTTGCGGCGCCGGGGGTAGCGGGTGGCGGCTATGCCGAAGGCGAGGCCGGTGAGGATGGTGAAGAGGGGGTGGGCGAAGGGGGAGATGATGATCCGGACGAAGAAGGTGCCCACGGTGAGCGAGTCCAGACCGCTGTGGCCCATGGAGCGGTCCTCGCCGAAGGCGTTGCCCAGATAGACGATGTTCTCGGTGAAGGCGAAACCGGTGGCGGTGATGCCGGCGATGACGATGCCGTCCGTGATGCCGTCGAAGTCGCGCCGGCGGAAGCGGTAGAGGAGCAGTACGGCGGCGGCCTTCACGCTCTCCTCGACCACCGGGGCGATCGCCGTCGCGCCCCAGGTCTCGGCCTCGGAGGGGGACGCGGACGCGATGTTGGCGGCGAGCCAGTCGGTGGCGAAGCCGTTGGTGACCAGCGCCACCAGGGCCGCGGCACACGCCCCCCAGGCGAAGGCGAACGCGAGGTTCCGCCGGGGCTCGGGTTCTATCCGGTCGAGCCAGCGGAACGCCGCGAGCAGCAGCGGCACCGGGAAGACCGCGAGGCCCAGCCCGACGAGCAGGCCCTCGGTGCCGGTCTCCCGGCGGACCATCCCGACGATGATCACGCCGGAGAGCGCGAGCAGGGAGATCAGGGAGATCAGAGATATCAGGGGCATCAGGGCGGTGGCGCGGGTCGTACCGCGGCGCGTGCCGTCGGTCGCGCGGCGCCTCGTACCGCGGTTCGTATCGCGGTTCGTGCCGCGGTTCGTGCCGCGCCAGAGGGCTCTCCGGCGCGGTTGCGGCGGTGGCTGAACGGGCGGGTGCACCAGTCGACCGTAGCGAGCGGCGGCCGCCCTACGCGCCGCGGCGGCGGAACAGCAGGTCGCGGACGACGTGCCCCTTGTCCAGGCCCTGGCCCTCGAACTTGGTCAGTGGCCGGAAGTCGGGCCGCGGCGCGAAGCCGGGGTGGAGGTTCTCCAGCGTCGGTTCCGCGGAGAGCACCTCCAGCATCTGCTCGGCGTACGGCTCCCAGTCGGTCGCGCAGTGCACCAGCGCGCCGGGCGCGAGCCGGGTCGTCGCCAGGGCGACGAACTCCGGCTGGATCAGCCGGCGCTTGTGGTGGCGCTTCTTGGGCCAGGGGTCGGGGAAGTAGACGCGCAGCCCGGCGAGGGAGCCGGGAGCCAGCATTTCGCGCAGCAGGATGATCGCGTCGCCGTTGGCCACCCGGATGTTGGACAGGCCGTTCCGCTCCGCGAGACCGAGCAGATTTCCCTGGCCGGGGGTGTGTACGTCGCAGGCGAGGATGCCGGTGCCCGGGTCGGCGGCGGCCATCTGCGCCGTGGCCTCACCCATCCCGAAGCCGATCTCCAGGACGACCGGCAGGCCGTCGAAGAACGCGTCGAGGTCCAGCCGCGACAGCCCGTCGATGTCCAGGCCCCACGTCGGCCACAGCCGGCGCAGCGCATCGGCCTGCGACGGCGAGACCCGGCTGCGGCGGGGCTGGAACGACCGGATCCGCCGCTCGTGGTGCGACCCGGCGGGGTCGGCCGCGGGCCCGGTGCCGTCGGGGAACATCGGCTCGCCACGACGCGGCGCCGGCGCGCCACGCCGCCGGTCGGCCGTGGCCACGGCTTCCGGAGCGGCTGCTGCCACGGCGTCGGTCAGGGGGGCGGGGGAGGGGGTGCGGTTCTCGGACACAGTGGTTCGATTCTACGGGGGCGGAGTGCGGGCCCCGGAGCGCCGGAGCCAGGGGACGTCTCCCCGGTCTCGTCGAGAAGACACCGCCTCACGTCAGGCCGCCCCGAGCACGCCCAGCGTCCGACGGGCCACCTCGCGGCCGATGGGGAGGGAGGCGGTGGCGGCGGGCGACGGGGCGTTGAGGACGTGGATCATGCCGGGGGATTCGGAGAAGAGGAAGTCGTCGACGAGGGTGCCGTCGGGGAGGACGGCCTGGGCGCGGACGCCGGCCGGGCACGGGCGGAGGTCCTCCTCGCGGGCGGCGGGGAGGAGGCGGCGGACCGCGTCGGTGAAGGCCCGGCGGGAGAGGGAGCGGTGCAGCTCGCCGGCGCCGTAGCGCCAGTGGCGGCGGGCGATCCGCCAGGAGCCGGGGTAGGCGAGGGTGCCGGCCAGTTCGCCGGGGCGGACCGTGCGCCAGTCGTAGCCCTCGCGGGCCAGGGCGGGGACGGCGTTCGGGCCGATGTGGACGGCGCCGTCGACGCCGCGGGTGAGATGGACGCCGAGGAACGGGAAGGCGGGGTCGGGGACCGGGTAGACCAGGCCGCGGACCAGGGCGGCGCGCTCGGGGGTGAGGGTGAAGTACTCACCGCGGAAGGGGACGATCCGCATCCCGGGCGCATCGCCGGCCAGCCGGGCGATCCGGTCGCAGTGCAGCCCGGCGCAGTTGACCAGGGCGCGGGCGCGGTGGACCGTGCCGTCGGCCGTACGGACCGCCACCCGGCCGGGGCGGCGGCCGATCACCGTCACCTCGGCGCCGTAGACGATCCGGGCGCCGGCGTCCGTGGCGAGCGCGCCGAGCCGGGTGGCGACCGCGCCGAAGTCGCAGATGCCGGTGGTGCCGACATGGATGGCGGCCAGGCCGCGGACCTCCGGTTCGTACTCCGCTATCTGGGCCGGGCCCAGCTCGCGGACCGGCAGGCCGTGCTCGCGGCCGCGCTGGATCAGGCCGTGCAGCCGGGGCAGCTCGCTGCGGTCGGTGGCGACGATCAGCTTGCCGGTGACCTCATGCGGAATGTCGTGTTCGGTGCAGAATTTCACCATTTCCGCGGAGCCCTGGACGGCGAAGCGGGCCTTGAGCGAGCCGGGCGGGTAGTAGATGCCGCTGTGGATCACTCCGCTGTTGCGCCCGGTCTGATGGCGGGCCGGGCCCTGCTCCTTCTCCAGCACCACGACGCGCGTGCCCGGCGCGGCGCGCGTGATCGCATACGCCGTTGAGAGCCCGATGATGCCGGCACCGATCACCAGCACGTCGCAGTCGTACGACGACACTGCACCTCCCCAACCGCATGACCGCGGGCCCGACCGTCGCCGCGGGCCCGCACGCCATCCCGACGACGTATCCCATCATGACGGTCGGCACTGACAATCCCGTCGGCGTTCCCGTCGGGATTCCCGTCGGCAATCCGCTCGGCCGGCTGCTCGGCGGGCTGCGCGATGGGCTGCTCGGCGGGCTGCGCGATGGGCTGCTCGGCGGGCTGCGCGGGCGGCCCGGCGGCCGCCCCGGACCGCTACGCCGGCGCCGCCAGCAAGGGTCTCGCCCGTTCCCGCAGCTCCACGACCCGCGGCTCATCGCCGTACGGTTCGAGGCGGTGCAGCAGGTCGCGGACGTACTCCGTCGTACGCGCCGAGGAGATCCGGCCGGCCACCTCGACCGCGCGGGCGCCCGCCGCGCAGGCCGCGTCCAGATTGCCGGACTCCAGTTCGGCCACCGCGGACACCACCAGCCGCAGCCCGTGCGAGCGGACGAACTCCTCGGTCGGCCGGGACAGCGCCTGCTCGGTGAAGCGGCGCACCTGCCGGGGCAGCCGCAGGTCCCGGTAGCACTCGGCCGCGTCGGCCGCGAACCGCTCGTACGAGTAGAAGTCCAGCCACGACGGGTCGGGATCGCCGCCCCGGGAGCGCTCCAGCCAGCCCTCGGACGCCTTCAGCGCCACCTCGCAGGCGCGTGCCTCACCGGCCTTGGCCTGCGCCCGTGCCTCCACCAGGCGGAAGAAGCTCATGGTGCGGGCGGTGGCCAGACCGCGATTGCGTTCCAGGGCCGCCTGGGCGAGGTCGACGCCCTCGTCGGCGAACCCGCGGTACGTCGCCTGGAGGGACATCGAGGCGAGGACGTACCCACCGAGCGGGACGTCGGCGGCCGCGCGGGCGAGCCGCAGCGCCTGGATGTAGTAGCGCTGCGCGGCCTCCTGCTGCCCGGTGTCGAACGCCATCCACCCCGCGAGCCGGGTGAGCTCGGAGGTCGCCCCGAAGAGCGCCCGGCCCACCTCGTCGCTGTACGAGGCGAGCAGCAACGGCGCCGCGTCCACCCGGAGGCACTCCGGCACCATGGACGAACGCCAGTCCCCGCCGCCGTACTTGGAGTCCCAGCGGCGCGCGTCCTCCGCCGCCTCGCGCAGCTTGCTGACGTCGCTGTGGCCCACGTGCTGCGGGATCCCGGCGTCGCCGGCCGCCGCGGCGTCCTTGTCGCGCGCCTCGGCGGCCTCCCGGGCCACCGAGCTGTCGGCCGGGGATATCAGCCAGCGCGAGGCGGGCGTGGCGTACGCGCTCACCGCGAAGGATCCGGCCAGGCTCTGCCAGATGCCGCCACCGCCGGCCCGCCGCCCGGCCAGATCGAGACGGTAGAGCTCGGTCGCCGAGCGCACCGCGGCGCCCACATCGCGGGGGAAGGCCAGACCGACCTCGGGCGCCGGGTCCGCGTCGGCCAGCCCGATCTCGTGCAGCGGCACCGGCCGGCCCAGTTTGCTGCCGATCGCGGACGCGATCAGATGGGGCGCGGCGCCCTGCGGCACCATGCCCTTGGAGACCCACCGCGCCACCGACGTCTTGTCATAACGAAGCGTCAGCCCACGCTGCGCACCGAGGTCGTTGACCCGGCGGGCCAGTCCGGCGTTGCTGATACCCGCGAGGGCGAGAACGGTGCCGAGCTTTTCGTTCGGCCCGCGTATATCCCTGGACATGCGCACCCCTCGACACAGCGACAGCCGCCCCGCTACCCCGGGGCATGCATCCACCCAGAGTAGTTCGCCGGATCCCGACCGTTAAGGGCCGGTGTCCCGGATGGCGAGATTCATGTTCAGACAGGGGTGCGGGATCTGGCATGTGCTCCGGGTACGTGTGCCCGTGCGCCTGCCCGTGCGCGCTGGTCGCCCGACCACGGGAGCGCTTCCATGGCTGGTGCGTGGGTCGGCCCGCTGCACTGGATCCAGTGGGCTGGGGGACACCGTCACCTCATTCCCCGCGGGTGACGGTCCGGTCCGGGAGGCGTAGCCCGCCTCCCGGACCGTCGCACAGGTCGCCCGCCGTAGGAGCGTGCCGCCGGTTGACATGAGGTCCGTAGGTGTCAACTTCCCTGTGCGGTAAGGACTTTGGCTGAAAATCGACGGGCGATGGTTTCGCGCCGCGGCACTTTCGTGAGCGCCGGCGAGCATCGCTCGGACGCCTCGGGGGCCACACGGGGGGCCTACCGGGGGCGAGTTGACGCCACCGCAGATCAAGTGGCAATGCGGCATGTCCAGTTGGCGGGCTTGCGCAAGCGTGGCGCCGTACCGCACCGCGGGCGTGCCCGTCCACCGTATGTGTCCGTCGCTCGCCGTCCGCCGTGAACTGCCCGTATACGTCCCGCTCCGGCGTCTCCGCCGCGCCGTTGTCATGGCAGCATGGTCGCCACTACGGGCGGCAGCGCCGTCACAACGACTATGGCAGCTGCTACAGCTCGGCGACAGCTTGGCAATCCGCTGTACGGGGCGGCCGTTGGCCCCGGCGCGCGGGGAATTCGGGTGGAGGCGGCATGCGCTGGTTGGTGGGGTGGAGCAGTGCCGCCACGAGGCCGTCCGCCGCGGACCCGGAGGGTCTCGGGAGCCGCACCGTCCTCCCCGTGGGCGCGCACCTCCTCTGGGGCGACCCGGACCCCCTGTGGGCGGTCGGCGACTGGCGGCCGGACGAGGTCCGCGTCGTCCAGGCCGACCCCGAGACCCGGCTCGCCGTCTTCGGCATCTGCGGCGCCACCGACGACCAGCTGCGGGTCGGCCTGTACGCGGCGCGTGGGGGCGCACTGCGGCACCTCACCGCCTGGTCCGGCAGCTACACCGCGGTCGTCCAGATAGGACGGCGGATCACCGTCACCGGGGACCTGGCGGGCGCCCGCCCCGTCTTCCACACCCCGTGGGCGGGCGGCACCGCCTACGCCACCGCCGCCCTCCCGCTCGCCGACCTGATCGAGGCCAGCCTCGACATCGGCCACCTCGCCGCGCTGCTGGCCTGCCCCGACGCCCCCGAGGCGCTCGGCGCCGGCACCCCGTACGAGGGCGTCCGCCGGATCCCGCCCGGCCACGCCCTGATCCTGCGCGGCGGCGCCGGCGAGATCACCTCCTACGAGCCGACCGCCTCGCTCGCCGTCGCCGCGCCCCAACTCCCGCCGGAGCAGGCCGTGGACGGGGTCCGGGACGCGCTCGTCGAGGCCGTCCGCGCCCGGCTCGCGGTCCCCCGGCACGCCCCCGACCCGGACGGGCTCGACGGCCTCGACCCCGGCCCGGTGCCCGGTATGGGGCCCGCCGAGCGGCGCGCGGCACGTGGTGCGCCGGCCCCGGGCGTCGGCGCCGACCTCTCCGGAGGCAGCGCGTCCGGAACCCTCGCCCTGCTGGCCGCCGGTCTGCCCGGCCGCCCCGGACGCCTCAACGGCCAGGGCGAACGCCTGCTGGCCGTCACCTTCAACGACCGCGCCACCAACGGCGCGCGGGCCCACCACGACGCCGAACTGGAGCGCGCCCGCAGCATCGCCGACAACCCGCGGCTGCACCACGTCGTCGTCGCCGCCGGGGAAGAGGCCCTCCCGTATGCCGACCTCGAAAGCGGCCCGCTCACGGACGAGCCCGGGCCCTCCCTGACGGTGGCGAGCCGCCACCGGCGCCGCCTGCTGGCCGGCAGCGCGGACCACTTCGTCGGACACGGCGCCCGGCAGGTCCTCGACGCGCACCCCGCCCGGCTCGCCGACCTCCTGATGGACCGCCGCCGGCGCCATCTGCTGCGGCCGGTCACCGCGCTGGCGAAGGCCGACGGCCCGTCCGCCCAGTCCGTCCTGGTGCCGTTCACCGTCTACCGGGCCGCGCGACGGCTCGCCCGTACGCCGTACCCGGAGGGCATCACGGAGGCCGCGCGCCGCCTGTTGGAGCGGCAGTTCGCCGACGAACCGGTGACCGGCGGGGCGGTGGACGCCTCGCTGGCCGCGCTGACCTGGTGCCGTCCCGGGCCCGCGGCGCGCTGGCTGACGGGCGAGGCACTGGCCGAAGTATCGGTTCGCCTCAGCGAGGCGGCGGCCCGTACGGCCGCGGTCGGACGCCCCGGTGAGCGGCGGGCCCGTGCGGCGCTGGCCCGCCAGGCCGCCGACCACCGGGTCTTCGAGCAGGCCGCCGAGGTGCGCAGTCAGCGGCTGCACGCGCCCTTCCTCGACAACCAGGTGGTGCTCGCCTGCCGCGCCCTGCCGGACACGCTCCGGGTGCAGCCGGGGGCACGGGCCGCCGTACTGCGCTCCGTACTGGCCGGCGCGGGCGTCCGCGACCTGCCGCCCGGTTGGGGCGCGACCTCGCACATCACCCACGCCGCGGCGGTACGCGCCGGGCTGCGCGGTGCCGTCGGTGACCTGGTGCAGCTCTTCGACGCACCCCTGCTGGCCGACGCCGGCCTGATCGAAGCGCGGGTGGCCCGCACGGCCCTCCGGGCGGCGGCCGAGGGCGCCGCGCTCCCGTTGGACGGGCTGGCCGAACTCGTCGCCACGGAACTGTGGCTGCGCCGCCTGGTCGCCCGCCGCGGCAGCTGCTGGACGGGGGCGGAGGCGCCGCGCCAGAAGGCGGTCGCCGGCGGAGTGGTTCCGCGCGCCCGATTGTCCTGAGCGTGCGCCTGCGGCCGGCCCCGCCCACCGGGTCGTGCGCAGCCCCCTCGCCCCGCCCCCTGGGCGCGCGGCCTGTGTGCCGGGCTGGGCCGCGCATACGACCGCGGGGAGGACCTCATGCGCGCCGTGGGCGTACGCCTGAGCCGATTTGCGTACGCCTTTAGCCGGAGCCGCGTACGCCTCAGCCGGATCCCGCGTGCCGCCTCAGCCGATCCGCGTGCGCCTTCAGCCGGCTCCGCTTGAGCGATCCCGGTGCCCGATCCGCGTGCGGTCGCGCCGCCGGTGTCCTCAGCGGCAGCTGATGCCGCCTTCGCTGTCCTCAGCGGCAGTTGATGTCGGCCTCGGCCCAGTCGCCCAGGGCCACCGCGTCCAGTGGCGTCGCGGGGTCGACGACGAGGCGGAGGGTCCGGTGGCCGGTCAGCGGGACGTGGACCGGGACGGCGGACCGGCCGCCGTGGACCACCGCGGAGCGCCAGAGCCGCTCGCCGTCCGCGTACACGGAGAAGCGCAGGGCGCCGATCCCCATGCTGAGGTCGTCGACGCCCACCACGGCGTCGTAGGAGGTGCAGGGCCGGTTGAGGTCGATGAGGACCGACGACCCGGCGTGCATGGTCGCGCCGTGCGCATAGGTCGTCCCGGCGATCCTCGGCGACCGGCGCTGCCACAGCCAGCCGCTCCCCAGGGTGCGCACCTCCGGTTTGCTGCCGTCACCCATGAAGTCGTGGTCGAGCGCGGCGAGTTGGTACGGGGTCGGGGCGGGCCGCGGTGGCTCCGGGCGGGGCCGGGACGGCTCGGGGGTGGGCGCCGGAGGGGAGGTCGGAGGGGTGGCCGGAGGCGTGGTCGGTGACGGCGGGTGGGTGGCCGTCGTCGGGGCGGGCGCCGGCCGGGACGGGGCCGGGTGGGCGGACCGGGAGGGCGACGGGGTCGGCCGGGCGGTCGGGGCCGCGCCGGCCGCCGGTGGCAGCGGCTTCGCCGGGGCGGGCGACGGATGGCGCGGCGCGGCCGGGGCCGGCCGGTGCGGCGCGGCCCGCGGGTGCGGCGCCGGTGTGGGGTCGCCGCCGGCCAGCGCGAGCGTGAGGGTCACCCCGGCCACGACCACCCCGACCCCGATGCCGACCTTGACCGGCGCACCGAGTCCCTCACCGGCGAGGCCGCCGCCCGCGCTGCTGGCGCCGCCTGCCGTACCGGAACCGCCCGCGCTGCTCGCGCTGCCTGCCGTACCGGAACCGCCCGCGCTGCCTGCCGTACTGGAACCGCCCGCGCTGCTGGCGCTGCCTGCCGTACTGGAACCGCCCGTGGCCGCGGCGGCCGCACCGGTCCCGGCCGCACCCGCGACCCCGGCCACCGCGGCGGCCGTCTTCACGGCGTACGAGGCGGCGAACCAGCCGATGACCGCCACCGGCAGCAGCGCCCCGATCCGCTCGTTGACGTGCTCGACCTCCAGCGCCGCGGTACGGCACCGCGCACAGCCGTCCAGATGCCGGCGCAGGCCCCGCTCGGCCCGCATCCGCAGCCCGCCGCGGGCGTATGCGCCGAGCCGGTCGGCGTACCGCGCGCAGTCCCCGCCGGCGGTCAGCGACTGGCTGACGTGGGCCTGCAGGTACGCCTGCTTGAGGCCCTCGCGGGCACGGTGCGCCAATACGGCGGTGGCGTTCGCGGTCAGCCCCAGCAGCGGGGCGACCTCGCTCGGCGACTCGTCCTCGACCGTGGTGTGCCACAGCACCGTCTGATAGCGCTCCGGAAGGCTGCGGAACGCCCGCACGGCCATCGACTGCTCGGCCTCGTGCATGGCGTGCACGTCCGCACCCAGCTCCAGGGTGTCGTCGTCCAGCGCCGCACCGGCCGCGGAGAGCGCGAACACCGCGAAGTCCTCGACCAGTTGCTCGCGCCGCGCGGTCTTCGCCCACGAGGCGGCGACCCGGCGGACGGTCGTCAGTAGATACGCGCGCACCGCGGTCCTCGGGCCCGCACCGCCGCGCACCGCCTGCAGAGTCCGGGCGAAGACCTCACCGGTCAGATCCTCGGCGGTGTGCTCGTCCCGGCAGCAGTGCCGGGCGTAGCGCCGGACCGCGTCGGCGTGCCGGCGGTACATCTCCTCGTACGCGCCGTCGTCACCGGCCCGCATCCCGGCGATCAACTGGTCGTCCGACGGCGGGAGTTGACCCCCTTCCCGAGACCCTCGCGCGGTGGCCGGGACGCCCTCGGGATGCGCGGTGGCCGGGGCGCCTTCAGGGCGCGTGGTGGCCGGGACGCCTTCGAGACGCGTGGTGGCCGGGACGCCCTCAGGACCGCCTTGCGGCGTCGCCCGGCTCGAACCGTCGCGCTGCGGCGGCACGCTCGGGCCTTCGCCCGCGGGACCGCCGGCGCGGGCATGCCGACCGGTCGGCCCGCCCGCCCGGGGTGTGGCCCCCAACGGACCGGCCTGTCCAGGCACCTGAGGGGACGGCGACGTACCGGATCCGCCCGGCCCGGTCCCGCCGTCGCGTTGCTCGTCCCGCCCGTCAACACCCATCGCCGAGGCCCCCGAAGCCGCCGTGACACCCGAATACCGCGCAAGCGTGCCACATCGGGCGCCGGCACCTCAGGGCCTCGTCCGTCAACCACTCATCCGAGGAGAGCGCCCGCCCGCCCGCACGGTCGTTCACCCGTACGGGCCATATGGCGCAATCGGGTCATACGGCGCGGCAAACCCGTATGGGCCACATCCCACACGCGGGCCGAGGCCACCGTGCGTACGGCGGAACCACTCCCGGTGGTCCGGCCCCGCCGTCTCCCGCACCCCGGGAGACGGCACACCGGGCCGGACCGCGAACACGCCGGGATCGGACCGCCCACATCACAGGACCGGACCGGCTACTCCACCGGGCCGGACCATCAACGTCACCGGGCCGGACCGCCCACATCACCGGGCCGGACCACCAACGTCACCGGGCCGGACCGTCAACACGCCAGGACCGGACCATCAACATCACCGGGAGCGGACCGGAGCGCACCCCTCACCTCACCGTGCCGGCCGCGGGCGCAGTCCCTCCAGCAGGATCTCCAACAGCCGCGCGGAGGCGGCCTGCTGCTGACCGGGGTCGGGCAGCGCGGGCGCGCCCGTGGCGATCACCAGCAGGACGTCCGAGACCGTCACGTCGGGCCGCAGCTCACCGGCCGCCCGGGCGCGCTCCACGAGCCGTCCGACGACCTCCAGCAGCGCCTCCGCGCCGTTCGTCACCTCGACCGGTGCGGGCGCCGGCTCGGCCGCCAGCTCGGCCACCGGCTCGGTCGCCGGGCCGTCCTCGGGCCCGCCGTGCCGCTCGACCAGCCGCAGATCGCCCGGCCCGCCGTCCGGACCGGGCGCCATCCGCTGCTGCGGTACCCGGGCCCCGCCGAGGCCGTCCGTCGCCGCGTCCGCCCGGTCAGCCTCCGCGCTCACCCGCAGGATTCCCGGCGGCAGCAGCCGTCCGGCACCCGAGGCGACCGACGTCCGCAGGAAGCGGGACAGCGCCGACCACGGGTCGTCCTCCTGCCCCAGCGCCGCCCGCGCCTGGTCCGTCAGCCGGGAGGTCTCCTCCTCGGCTATCCGGCGGACCAGGACGTCCTTGCTCGGGAACCGGCGGTAGACCGTGCCGACCCCGACCCGGGCGCGCCGCGCCACGTCCTCCATGGGCGCGCCGTAGCCCAGCTCGCCGAAGACCTCGCGCGCGGCCCGCAGTACGTGTTCCAGATTGCGCTGGGCGTCCACCCGCAGCGGTGTGGTCCGTCCGCCCGCGCCCGTATGGGCACCGACGGTGCCGCCGCCCCCGTTGTGATGGCCGCCGTTGCCGTGCGCGCCACCGTTGCCGTTGCCGCCGTCGGTGGTGTGTGCCATGGCGACAGCTGTCGGCCATTGAGAGCTCTGAATGGTCATAGTGATCCCCCGGTAATGACGTCTCCCCCCGGAGACTCCCCGCCCTGACTGCCGGGACGCACCGACGAAAGGGTGCACCCCAGCGAGATACGAACATAGTTGAGCCCGGGTCAAGATTGAAGGGGGCCTTCCGCACGGTGCGCCCCCCGATCGGCCCAACGGCCTGATCCGCCCGGATTACGCCCCCGTACGCTTTCCGCCACCCGCCCGCTGACCAGCGCAGCTGGCCCCGCCGGCCCGGAAAGCGCGGCTCCGTCCCCAGGGCAGCGCTTGGTCATACATTTCGACGGGCCTGTGGACAAAGGCGCTGCGGCGGTGCGTCATGGAACAGTGCTGCGCTTTCCCGGGAGCGTGGCACCCGAGGGTGGGCGCGCTGCCGGCCGGCCACCGGATCGGCGCCGCCCCGGGCCCGGTCGACACCGCGAGGAGAACCCTGTGAAGGCTGTGTCTTCGAACAACGTGGCCCGCATTCTCGTCGTCGGCGGTGGTTACGTGGGCATGTACACCGCCCTCCACCTGCAGCGGAAACTCAAGCAGCAGCTGCGGGAGGGCTCCATCGAGGTGATCGTGGTCGATCCCGATCCGTATATGACGTACCAGCCGTTCCTGCCCGAGGCCGCGGCCGGTTCCATCTCCCCGCGCCACGTCGTCGTCCCCCTGCGCCGCGTGCTGCCGCAGTGCACCGTGGTCGTCGGCGAGGTCACCGACATCAACCACGACGAACGCCGGGCGACGATCGCCACCCTGGCGGCGGAGGAGACCGGCAACGGCGCCATCGAGGTGGTCTACGACGAGCTGGTTCTGGCCCCCGGCTCGGTCTCCCGCACCCTGCCCGTTCCGGGCCTGGCCGAATTCGGCATCGGCTTCAAGACCGTCGAAGAGGCCATCGGGCTGCGCAACCACGTCCTCGGACAGCTCGACATCGCCTCCTCCACCCGCGACCCGGCGATCCGCGACGCCGCGCTGACCTTCGTCTTCGTCGGCGGCGGCTACGCGGGCGTGGAGGCCCTCGCCGAACTGGAGGACATGGCCCGCTACGCCGTCCGCTACTACCACAACATCAAGCCCGAGGACATGAAGTGGATCCTGGTCGAGGCGACCGGCCGGATCCTGCCCGAAGTGGGCCCGGACATGGGCCGCTACGCCGTACGGGAGCTGCGCGGCCGCAACATCGACGTACGGCTGGAGACCCGCCTGGACTCCTGCGAGAAGCGCGTCGCCCAACTCAGCGACGGCTCCCGCTTCCCCACCAGAACGCTGGTGTGGACCGCCGGCGTCAAACCGCACCCCATCCTGGCCGCGACCGACCTGCCGCTGACCGATCACGGCCGCCTCAAGTGCACCGCCACGCTCCGGGTGGACGGCGTGGAACACGTCTGGTCGGCGGGTGACGCCGCGGCGGTCCCCGACCTGACGGCCGAACCGCCCGCCAAACCCGACGAGCCCCGCCCCCTGTGCGCGCCCAACGCCCAGCACGCCCTCCGGCAGTCCAAGGTGCTCGCCGAGAACGTCGCGGCGACGGTGTGCGGCGGCACCGTCCAGGACTACCGGCACAAGTACGCCGGCTCGGTGGCCTCGCTCGGCCTGCACAAGGGCGTCGCGCACGTCTACGGCCGCAAGCTGCGCGGCTACCCCGCCTGGCTCATGCACCGCGCGTACCACCTCGGACGGGTGCCGACCTTCAACCGAAAGGCCCGCATCCTGGCCGAATGGACCCTCGCCGGCCTGTTCAAACGCGAGATCGTCTCGCTGGGCTCGCTGGAGAACCCGCGCGCCGAGTTCGAACTCGCCGCCGGCACCGGCCGGCACAACGAAGCCAGCTGACGCGCCGTGGGGACAGGAATTTTGACGTGACGTCAGCCCTGGACCGGCCGGTGGTTGCGGAGTCCGGAACTCCATACCGGCCGCCGGGCGTCTGACGGATGTCCGTCCGGTCGGCCACACTGGACGTGTGACCATGGGTGGGCTCGTATCTGCAAAGAGTGACAACTACGAGGATTCTGGACGTTTGCTGCATTCCGCAAAAGGGTGCCGAGAGTGCCCCCAGCCGACCCTCCCCCGGCCCGGCGCCGGGAGGTCCCGCCATGCCGACGGCCCGATCCCGCGCGACGACGCGAAGTAAGAGGTACCCCTCCGTGATCTTCACGCGCTGGAGCGCCAAACTCCCCGGCACACAGCGGCGCGCCGCCGCGCGGTCCGACCGCGCCGCCGCCCGCCCCGCCGGCACACCGGCCACCCCGCCCACCGCGGCCCCGGAGCCCACCGGACCGACCGCGGACGGCACCCCGGCCGCCCTGACGGCCGCCACCACCACCGGCTCCGTCCCCGCCGCCCGCGCCGAACGCCCCGACCCGGCGTCCGCCCAGGAAGCCGCGCCCGTGACCCTGTCGCCCACCGTCGACGCGCTCTCCGTCCACGACATCCTCGGCACCATCCCCGCCCTGGTCGCCGTCGTCTACGGCCCTGAGCACCTCCTCGCCTACGTCAACGGCGCCTACGCCTCCGTCTTCGGCCCCCGTCCGGCCGGCCAGACCGCCCGCGAGGCCCTCCCCGAACTGGACGCGCTCGGCCTGCTCCCCCTGATGGACCAGGTCCTGCGCAGCGGCAAGCCCCGTACCGTCAAGTCCCGCAAGGTCCCCGGCGGCGCCGGCGGCGACCGCTCCCGCGACGGCTACTACACCTTCACCTGCACCCCCATCGAGGTCGCCGCCAGCGGCCCGGCGCCCGACCCCGAGGTCGCCTGCGTCGCCCCGCACAAGGGCGTCCTCGTCTTCGGCGCCGACGTCACCGACCAGGTCGAGTCCGCCGAACGACTGCGCGCCAGCGAGGCCCGCCAGCGCGAGGCCGCGGTCACCCTCCAGCGCTCCCTGCTCCCCCAGGAACTGGAGCAGCCCGACGACCTCCGGGTCGCCGCGACGTACCAGCCCGGCGGCACCGACGCCGCGGTCGGCGGCGACTGGTACGACGTCATCACCCTCGGCGCCGGCCGCACCGCCCTGGTCATCGGCGACGTCATGGGCCGCGGTGTGCGCGCCGCCGCCGTCATGGGGCAGCTGCGCACCGCCGTCCGCGCCTACGCCCGCCTCGACCTCCCGCCCCACGAGGTCCTGCAGCTCCTGGACGGCCTGGCCGCCGAGATCGACGCCAACCAGATCGCCACCTGCGTCTACGCCGTCCACGACCCCAACGAGGGCCGCCTGGTCTACGCCTCCGCCGGCCACCTGCCCATCCTGGTCCGCGACCCGGACGGCACGGTCCGCCGCGCCGCCGAGCCCACCGGACCGCCCCTGGGCACCGGCGGCTGGCTGCACACCTCCGGGTCCGTCACCCTCGGCCCCGGCAGCAGCGCCGTCCTCTACACCGACGGCCTGGTCGAGCGCCGCGACAAGGACATCGACGACGGCGTCGACGCCCTGGAACGCGCCTTCGCCGGCGCCGCCGGCCCGCCCGACATCGTCTGCGACCGCCTGCTCCGCTCCCTGGGCATCACGGCCACCCATGACGACGACGTCGCCATCCTCGTCCTCCAGCACCCCGAGCGCACCGGCCACGACGCCGAGCTCTTCCACAACGCCGCCCTGGAACTCCACGGCGGCACCGAAGCGGCCCCGCGCGCCCGCGCCTTCGCCTCCGGCGTGCTCGCCTCCTGGCGCTTCTCACCGGAGCTGCACGACCTCGGCGTCCTGGCGGCCAGCGAACTGGTGGCCAACTCCCTCCAGCACGGCACACCCCCGATGCGCCTCCGCCTGCGCCGTACGGACCGCCGGCTGATCGTCGAGGTCACCGACGGGGACGACCACCTCCCGCGCCGCCGCCGCGCCGAACCGGCCGACGAGGCCGGCCGCGGCATCTCGATCGTCGCCACCATCGCCTCGTCCTGGGGCTCCCGCCGGACACCGGGCGGCGGCAAGGCGGTCTGGTGCGAGTTCGCCCTGCCCGGGAGCTGATCCGCCCGCGCGGCGGAACGGACCTCCCGGCGGAGCGCCTGAACGGCTGCCGTGAACGGGCCGCCCGCAAACGGCAGTCGGCCGCGGCCCCCACGGGACCGCGGCCGACGGGCACATAGAGGACCTCAGGCCCCGCAGACCACCGACTCCGCCTCGGCCGGCACCCGCGCCGCGGGCACCACCGCGGCCGGCGCCACCCGGTGCGGGTTGTCCTGCCAGGGCCGCAGCATCCGGCCCACCCGCAACGACAGCGCGGTGATCCCCAGCGCGCACACCACCAGCATCACGATGTACGCGGCATACAGGCCATGCCCCACCATCAGGGCACCGACCGCCGGACCGACCGCCAGCGCCAGCTGCTTGACCAGCGCGAACGCCGAGTTGTACTGGCCGATCAGCGAAGCCGGCGCCAGATCCGCCACCAGCGGCGCCACCGTGGGCGACAGCATCGACTCACCGATGCCGAACAGCGCGTACGTCGAGATCAACAGCGTCGTCGCCACCGCCTGCGCGCCGTGCACCAGCCCGGACAGCCCGGCGGCCAGCCAGGCCACCGTCCAGACCATGCCGACCAGCGCCATCACCCGGCTGCGCCGCCGCCGCTCGACCAGCTTGAGCACCACGAACTGCGCCGCCACGATCGCCGCCGTATTGGCCGCGAGCGCGATGCCCAGGCTGGCCGGCGGTATTCGGGTCACCTCGGTCGCATACGCGGCCAGCCCCGACTCGAACTGCCCGTAGCAGGCGAAGAACAGCACGAACCCCAGCAGGCAGACCGACATCATCCGCCGGTCGGCCAACAGCGCCCGCCAGGCACCCGCGGGCCGCTCCTCGCTCGGCACCGCGTCCTCGACCTTCGGCACCCGCGGCAGCCGTACGGTGGCCACCGCCGCGCCGAGCACCAGGAACATCACGGCCTCGATGGCGAACAGCCGCACGAAGCTCGCCGCATGCGACTCGTCCACGAGCAGGCCGCCCACGAGGCCGCCGACGCCCAGGCCCAGGTTGTTCAGGAAGAACTGGGTGGCGAACGCCCGCGACCTGGTCACCGTCGTCGAGCACCACACGATCATCGTCGCCAGGGCCGGCTGGATCACCGCTATACCGGCGCCCAGCGCGGCCGCCGAGGCGATGACCAGCGGTTCGGTCGACGACAGGCCGAGCCCCAGGGAGCCGGCCGCGGCGGAGACCGTACCGACGATGGCCACCGGCAGGGGGCCGCGGCGGTCGATCGCCCGACCGGTCAGCGGCAGCACGGCCAGCGCGGCCACGGCCAGCATCGCCAGCACGACACCGGCCGTACTGGCACCAAGGTCGCGCACCTTCGCCACATAGACGTACAGATACGGAACCGTGAAGCCGTTACCGAACGCGCTCAGCGCGTTCCCCAGCTGGATCCGGCGCAGCGCGGCGCCCATCGCGGTGGTCACACTCACCTACCTAGGTCAAGTCATCAGACGACATAAGGGACAGTCGAAGGAGCTGGACAGACACCAGGGCGAGACCCGCGAACCGGAAGGTTGACTTCCGGACGGTCTCACCCTGAAGACTTCAGCACTAAACTTCGAAGCTAAAGAGTACACGGAGAAGTACTTCAACGCCAATCACTTTCATGTCATACTGCGCCGCATGCCTGAGCCCTCCGATGCGGCCGCGGACGCAGCCGAGCCGTCCCTTGAGGAACAGATCGCGGCCTACCAGCGCGAATTCCAGGACCTCGACCCCCAGGTCGAGCAGGTCGTCTCCGCCCTCCAGCGCCTCAACCGCCGGATGAACGTCGCCTACGGGCGGCAGACCGCGACCCTCGGCATGAGCAACGCCGAATGGGAGGTCCTCAAGGCCCTCGTCGTCTCCGGTGCCCCCTACCGGATGGGCCCCGGCGAACTCGCCAAGCACCTCGGCCTGACGCCGGCCGCGATGACCCACCGCATCGACCGGATGGCGAACGAAGGACTGGTCACCCGCGAACGCGACGAGACCAACCGCGTCCGCGTCATCGTCGAACTGACCCACGAGGGCCGCGAGAAGTGGCTCGCCGCGATGCGCATGGCCTCGGTCTTCGAGGAGGACCTCCTCCAGGACCTCTCCAGTGAGGAGCGTCAACTCCTCGGCCAGGTCCTCACCCGCCTGCTGCGCCG
Source organism: Streptomyces sp. NPDC059649 (assembly GCF_042734445.1). Lineage (NCBI taxonomy): Bacteria > Bacillati > Actinomycetota > Actinomycetes > Kitasatosporales > Streptomycetaceae > Streptomyces > Streptomyces sp. NPDC059649. The sequence continues at coordinate 530 of NZ_JBHWDV010000049.1, read as the reverse complement.
GGTGGAGGAAACCCAGCCGGACGCCGGCGGACGCCTCACCGACCTCGACTGATGAGCGCCCCACCCACGCGAGTTGACACCGGTCACCCCGATCTGTAGTGTCCTCCGAGTTGCCACAGCGCCGGAACGGTTCTGCGGTAGCCCTTCCGCCGCCTCGCGGCACACCACTACTGCACGGCCCCTCACCGGGAACAATTTCGGCATGCCGAAATTCGGACCGCGACGCGATTATGCGTCGACGAGGAATTCCGCTAACGTAGTGAACACGCCGAAAGGCGCGGCAAAACCCCCTCCGACGGGGAATCGGAAACGAATTCGGACCGGCAACGGAACGAACAAGATCTGATAGAGTCGGAAAGGCCGAAAAGCGAAAGCGAAGCGGCCGAGCCCGCTCCCACGGGGCGCCGGAGACGGAAACGGATCTGGTAAGGTGGGAACCGCGAAGAAGCCGAAAGGCCGAAACGCACCGGCGAAAATCAGGACCGCGAGGATCTGATAGAGTCGGAAACGCAAGACCGAAGGGAAGCGCC
>NZ_JBHWDV010000048.1:55889-56308 GCF_042734445.1 Streptomyces sp. NPDC059649 | reverse complement strand
TCGGGCTTCCTCCGGGCGCTTCCCTTCGGTCTTGCGTTTCCGACTCTATCAGATCCTCGCGGTCCTGATTTTCGCCGGTGCGTTTCGGCCTTTCGACTTCTTCGCGGTTCCGACTCTATCAGACTCGATTTCTTGCCGTATCCGGTTCGAATTCGGTCCGACTTTCCGTCGGAGGGGGTTTGCCTTTCGGCTGATCCGACTTTATCAGATTGCTCTGGGTCGGAATTCCGTCCCGCCGGGAGGGGCGGCCGTACGCACGGGCGTGCGGCGCTTCCCGTTCAGGAGGAGCCGTAAACGTACTGGAGCGGGGGGGCGGGGGGGGAAAAAACGGCGCCCCCCCCCCCGGGGGGGCCGGCGGGAGGCGTGGGAAGGGGCCCGGGGGGCGGGCACCCCCGCCACCGGGGGGGGGGAGGGGCGGC
>NZ_JBHWDV010000048.1:0-55879 GCF_042734445.1 Streptomyces sp. NPDC059649 | reverse complement strand
TTTCACCTTGTTGTCTGTTGTTGGGTTTTTTTTCATTCAACCTCATCGCTACCTTCGGGGGCGGGGCCGGCCCCCACCACCCCCCCCCCCCCCCCCCCGCTCCGACTTGAGGCCCTTCGTACGACTTCGTACGGGCCCGTGCGTCAGACCTCGACGACCACGGGGAGGATCATCGGGCGGCGGCGGTAGTTGTCCGACACCCACTTGCCGACCGCACGGCGGACCAGCTGCTGGAGCTGGTGCGGCTCGGCGATGCCGTCCTGGGCGGACTTGGCCAGCGCTTCGTCGATCTTGGGGACCACGCCCGCGAGGGACGCGTCATCGATGCCGGAGCCACGGGCGTGCAGGTCCGGGCCGCCGACGATCTTGCCGGTGCTGGAGTCCACGACCACGAAGACCGAGATGATGCCCTCGTCGCCGAGGATGCGGCGGTCCTTGAGGGAGGTCTCGGTGACATCGCCGACCGACAGGCCGTCGACGTAGACATAGCCGGCCTGGACCTTGCCGGCGATCTTGGCGACGCCGTCGATCAGGTCGACTGCGACACCGTCCTCGGCGATGACGATGCGGTCCTTCGGAACGCCGGTCAGGGCGCCCAGTTCTGCGTTGGCGCGCAGATGGCGCCACTCGCCGTGCACCGGCATGAGGTTCCGGGGCTTGCAGATGTTGTAGAAGTACAGCAGCTCGCCGGCCGAGGCGTGGCCCGAGACGTGGACCTTGGCGTTGCCCTTGTGGACGACGTCGGCGCCCCAGCGGGTGAGGCCGTTGATGACGCGGTAGACCGCGTTCTCGTTCCCGGGGATCAGGGACGAGGCCAGGATGACGGTGTCGCCCTGGACGATGCGGATCTGGTGGTCCCGGTTGGCCATGCGGGAGAGCGCCGCCATCGGCTCGCCCTGGGAGCCGGTGCACACCAGCACGACCTCGTCGTCCGGGAGGTCGTCGAGGGTCTTGACGTCGACGACCAGGCCGGCCGGGACCTTCAGATAGCCCAGCTCGCGGGCGATGCCCATGTTGCGGACCATCGAACGGCCGACGAAGGCGACCCGGCGGCCGTACTCGTGCGCCGCGTCGAGGATCTGCTGGATGCGGTGCACATGGCTGGCGAAGCTGGCGACGATGATGCGCTTCTGGGCGTTGGCGAACACCTGGCGCAGCACGTTGGAGATGTCGCGCTCCGGCGGGACGAAGCCGGGGACCTCGGCGTTCGTGGAGTCCACGAGGAGGAGGTCGATGCCTTCCTCGCCGAGCCGGGCGAACGCCGGGAGGTCGGTGAGGCGGCGGTCCAGCGGGAGCTGGTCCATCTTGAAGTCGCCGGTGTGCACGACCATGCCCGCGGGGGTGCGGATGGCGACGGCCAGGGCGTCCGGGATGGAGTGGTTGACCGCGACGAACTCGCAGTCGAAGGGGCCCAGACGCTCGCGCTCGCCCTCGGCGACCTCGAGCGTGTACGGGCGGATGCGGTGCTCCTGGAGCTTGGCCTCGATCAGGGCCAGGGTCAGCTTGGAGCCGATGAGGGGGATGTCCGGCTTCTCGCGCAGGAGATAGGGGACGCCGCCGATGTGGTCCTCGTGGCCGTGCGTGAGCACGATGCCGTCGATGTCGTCGAGGCGGTCCCTGATGGACGAGAAGTCCGGCAGGATCAGGTCGATTCCGGGCTGCTCCTCCTCGGGGAAGAGCACTCCGCAGTCGACGATCAGCAGCCGGCCGCCGTACTCGAAGACCGTCATGTTGCGGCCGATTTCACCCAGGCCGCCGAGGGGGGTGACGCGCAGGCCGCCCTTGGGAAGCTTCGGCGGGGCGCCGAGCTCAGGATGCGGATGACTCAAAAGACTCTCCTCACCACACGCGCCACGCTGCCGTAGAGGCACGTGGCGCGCATGACATTCGTGCACTTGCTAAAAGGCGGTTGTTGGTCCGTATTCACTTGTGAAGTCTTTGATCAGAGCTGTACCCCGCCGGCGGCGAGATCGCGCGTGAGCTGCTCGGTCTCCTCGGGGGAGAGCTCGACGAGCGGCAGCCGCAGCGGTCCGCCGGGCAGGCCCTGGAGACCGAGGGCGGCCTTGGTCGTGATGACGCCCTGGGTGCGGAACATGCCGGTGAAGACGGGCAGCAGCTTCTGGTGGATCTCGGTGGCCTTGGTGACGTCGCCGTTGAGATGGGCGTCCAGGAGGGCGCGCAGCTCGGGGGTGACGACGTGGCCGACCACGGAGACGAAGCCGATGGCTCCGACCGAGAGCAGCGGGAGGTTGAGCATGTCGTCGCCGCTGTACCAGGCGAGGCCGGAGCGGGCGATGGCCCAGCTGGCGCGGCCGAGGTCGCCCTTGGCGTCCTTGTTGGCGACGATCCGGGGGTGCTCGGCGAGCCGGACGATGGTCTCGGTGTTGATCGGGACGCCGCTGCGGCCGGGGATGTCGTAGAGCATCACCGGCAGGTCGGTGGCGTCCGCGATGGCCGTGAAGTGGCGCAGCAGGCCCTCCTGCGGGGGCTTGCTGTAGTACGGCGTCACGGCGAGCAGGCCGTGGGCGCCGGCGTCCTGGGCGGCGCGGGCCAGTTCCAGGCTGTGGTGGGTGTCGTTCGTACCGGCTCCGGCGACGACGAACGCACGGTCGCCGACTGCATCGACCACGGCGCGGACCAGCTGGGCTTTCTCCGCGTCACTGGTGGTCGGGGACTCACCGGTGGTGCCGTTGACGACGAGGCCGTCATTGCCGGCGTCCACCAGATGGGCGGCGAGCCGCTGCGCGCCGTCGAGATCGAGAGCGCCATCCGCCGTGAACGGCGTGACCATGGCGGTCAGCACCCGCCCGAAGGGGGTCTGCGGTGTGGAAGTCGGAGCCATGGGTCCCACGCTACTCGTAGCTCACCGTGGGATGCGCCTCTGGGGAGCAGGGATGTGGACTCCGGCACTGCCTGCTCGGGGGTTCAAGCAGTGCCGGGTCCGTCTGTTCAGCGTAGATGAAGTTCTCAAAACGCCGCAATCCGGACACCTTGCCCGTCCGGTCCGCGCACCCCGGAATCCGGCCCGCGGCCTGGGCCTTACGGCGCGATCCGGCCGTTCGCATTGAATGCGCCGTACGTGAGCGGCATGAGCTTGGCCCAGTGGGCCTCCATCTGCTCGCCGACCATTTCGATCTCGCGCTGCGGGAAGGAGGGCACCTTCGCCTGCTCGTGTTGCGTCCGCAGCCCGAGGAAGTGCATCAGGGAGCGGGCGTTGCAGGTCGCGTACATGGAGGAGTACAGACCGACCGGGAGGACCGCGCGGGCGACCTCGCGGGCGACGCCGGCGGCGAGCATCTCCTGGTAGGCGACGTACGCCTGGCGGTAGGAGTCCTCCATGACGCGGCTGGTGAGCTCGTACTGCGCGGGGGTGCCGTCGACGAATTCGTACTTGCCCGGGCGGCCCTGCTGGACGAGCTTGCGGGACTCGCCGGGGACGTAGAAGACCGGCTCCAGCTGGCGGTAGCGGCCGGACTCCTCGTTGTACGACCAGCCGACGCGGTGGCGCATGAACTCGCGGAAGACGAAGATCGGCGCGCTGATGAAGAAGGTCATGGAGTTGTGCTCGAACGGGCTGCCGTGCCGGTCCCGCATCAGGAAGTTGATCAGGCCCTTGGAGCGCTCGGGGTCCTTCTGGAGCTCCTCGAGGGACTGCTCGCCGGCCGTGGAGACCCGGGCCGCCCAGAGCACGTCGCTGTCCGCGGCGCTGTGCTTGACCAGCTCGACCGTCACCTCGCTCCGGAAGCTGACGGCTGCAGCCTCGGGGCTCTCAGCGCTCTCGGCGGGGGTGTGCGACACCGGCGGTTCCTTCCGTTCGATCCTCGTGCGCGACCAGCCTACGACCCGCCACTGACAGTCCAGTAAATGCGGCGTGATGCCGCGTTAGCCGCAAAAGGGACGCTCTATAGCAGGGCGTCGCGCGGGAGTTGATATTTTTCACAGAAGTCTTGGAAAACGGGCACCAAACGGGCGGCACAGACGTCTAACCCTGTGACAGTGCCCACTACGAGGTTCCTAGGAGAGCCCCCTCATGTTCCGCCGGCGCGAGCCCGTCCCGTTCGCCTTCGTCGCAGAGGCAGACCGGTTCCGCAGCAATGTCACTCCCCCGCCGCGTGCACGTCTCTCACGTACGCAGCTCGTCGGCCAGTCTCTCATCACGCTGACAGTGGTGGGCGGCCTGGCCGGCGCCCTGCTGTTCGGCGTTCCCGCACTGCAGCAGGACAGCTCGGCCTCCAACCGGGTGCATCAGTCCGAGGCCGCCCACCGCTGAGCGGCAGGGGGCGGGGCGGACCAAGTGGTTCCGCCCCGCAGGGCCCGATAACCTCACCGGTCACAGCTTCCGTCGGTGCGCCCCCCGCGTGCCGCAGCCACCAGTGAGGACCAGCCGTGACCCTGCCCTTCCTGACGGCCGACCGCCACCTCGACAACGGTGCCGCCGAACAGGCCGCACTCCCACACGACGAGCCCGACCACTGGCGCCGTCCCTACCGCCCCGGACCGTGGCGGGTGGGGACGGCGGCGGTGTTTTTGCTGCTCGCGTCGTTCGTGCTGCTGTCCGCGATGATCATCGCGATGGCCGGCTCGCTGCCCGGAGCGGCCGCGGTGGTGGCGATCGGCGCCCTGCTGATCGCGCTCGCGCTGCGGCTGCTGCGGGTGGGCGTGTGGGTCAGCGCCCGGGGCCTGCGCCAGGTGAACCTGCTGCGGACGACCACGGAACCGTGGAGCGCCATCGCGTCGGTCCGTACGGTCCAGCAGCCGGTGCGCTGGCTCGGCCTGCCGCGGACCGTGCAGGGCCAGGCGCTCCTCGTCGAGCGGCGCCGGGGCGAAACACTGCGCACCCTGGTCACGGACCACAACGGCGACTTCCTCGGCCGCCCGGAATCCTTCGTACACGCCACGGACGTCCTGGAGGCCTGGGCGGCGGAGTACCGGCGGGCGTAGGGACGGCGGAGCAGGGAGGGGCGGGGCGGGCGGGGCCTTAGGGGGTGGGGGAACAGATCCCCTAGGGGGCGCGAGCGCCCCCTGCGGGGCCACAACGGGTTGGGGGCTGGGGATATTCCGTCGGAGTGGGGGCGGCGGGAGGCATGCGGCGGGGGCGGGACGGGGCGTTCCGGGCGCAGGGCGGGATTGGGGGCGGGAGGAGTCCGGCGGCGGGCGAGTGCGGGGCCGGGGGCGGGACGACGGGGCGGGCGGGGTTTTGGCGCTGGGGCCGGTTCGTCCCGCCTTGGCGTACCGGGGGTGGCTTTGTCAGGCCGTTGAGCCGGCCTTGTACAGGGTGATCGCGTGTTGCATGGCCTTGCGGGCGCGGGGGGTGTCGCGGGCGTCGTGGTAGGCGACGGCCAGGCGGAACCAGGTGCGCCAGTCGGCGGGGGCGGCTTCGGTTTCGGCCTGGCGGCGGGCGAAGACCGCGTCGGCGGAGTCCCGGTCGATGCGGCCGCCCGGGGTCCGCTTCAGTTCGTCGGCCGGCAGACCGCCCTCCGCCTCCAGGACGGCCGCGAGCCGGTGGGCGCTTCGCGCGAAGCGGGTGTTGTGCCACAGGAACCAGCCGCCGATGCAGGGCAGCACGAAGGCCACCGCGCCCATGCCCATGGCGGCCGGCTCGCCGGTCAGCAGGAGCAGTACGCCCTCCATGGCCACCACGCCGAAGACGAGCACCAACACGGTGGCGAGGAAGAAGTAGGTGATCTTTCCGCCCATGACTGCCGGCCTCAGCCCAGATCGAGGAAGTTTTCCAGGCCCACCGTCAGGCCCGGAGTGGTCACCACGCGGCGGACGCCGAGCAGGATGCCGGGCATGAAGCTGCTGTGGTGGAGGGAGTCGTGGCGGATGGTAAGGGTTTCGCCCTCGCCGCCGAGCAGGACCTCCTGGTGGGCCAACAGGCCGCGCAGGCGGACCGAGTGGACCGGGATGCCGTCGACGTCCGCGCCGCGGGCGCCGTCCAGCGCGGTGGCGGTGGCGTCCGGCTGCGGGGCGCAGCCGGCCTCCTCGCGGGCCTTGGCGATCAGCTGGGCGGTGCGCGCCGCCGTGCCGGAGGGGGCGTCGGCCTTGTTCGGGTGGTGCAGCTCGACGACCTCGACGGATTCGAAGAAACGGGCCGCCTGCTGGGCGAACCGCATGGTCAGCACGGCGCCGATGGAGAAGTTCGGGGCGATCAGCACGCCCGCCTGCGGGGCCGCGGCGAGCGAGGTGCGCAGCTGCGCGAGGCGGTCCTCGGTCCAGCCGGTGGTGCCGACGACGGCGTGGATGCCGTGCCGGACGCAGTAGTCGAGGTTGCCCATGACCGAGGCGGGGTTGGTCAGTTCGACCACGACCTGGGTGTCGTTCTCGACCAGCGTCTCCAGCTTGTCGCCCCGGCCCAGGGCGGCGACCAGCTCCATGTCCTCGGCGGCCTCGACGGCCCGTACGGCCTCGGAGCCGATGCGGCCCCGGGCTCCGAGTACGGCCACGCGCAGCTTGCTCATCGTTTCCTGTCTTTCTCTCGTGGTACGGCGAGGGCTCTCGGTGGTACGGCGGTGGGCGGCCCCGCCCGGCAGTGCGGCCCTAGGCGACGATGTCGTCCAGGCGTGCCGTCTGCCGGTCCTTCAGCGGGCCGATGACGGACAGCGAGGGGCGCCGGCCCAGGACATCGCGGGCCACCTCGCGCACCTCGTCGGGGGTGACGGCCGCTATCCGGGCGAGCATCTCGTCGACCGACATCTGCTCGCCCCAGCACAGCTCGCTCTTGCCGATGCGGTGCATCAGCGCGCCGGTGTCCTCCAGGCCGAGGACGGTGGAGCCGCGCAGCTGGCCGATGGCGCGGTGGATCTCGTCGTCGCTGAGGCCGTGCGCGGCCACCTGGTCGAGTTCGTCGCGGCAGATCTTGAGGACGTCGTCCACCTGGTTGGGGCGGCAGCCCGCGTAGACGCCGAACAGGCCGCAGTCGGCGAAGCCCGAGGTGTAGGAGTACACGCTGTAGGCCAGACCGCGCTTCTCCCGGATCTCCTGGAAGAGGCGGGAGGACATGCCGCCGCCGAGGGCGGTGTTCAGCACGCCCATGGCCCAGCGTCGGTCGTCGGTGCGGGCCATGCCGGGGACGCCGAGGACCACATGGGCCTGCTCGGTCCGGCGGTTGAGCAGTTCGACGCGGCCGGCGGTGCGGATCGCGCGGGCCCCGGAGCGCGGTGCGACCGGGACGGCGTCCGTCCGGTCGAGCGCGCCGGCCTGCTCGAAGGCGCGGCGGACCTGGCGGACGACCTTGGCGTGGTCGATGTTGCCGGCCGCGGTGACGACGAGGTGGGTGGGGTCGTAGTGCTTCCTGTAGAAGCGGCGGATGCGGTCGGCGGTGAGGGCGTTGACGGTGTCGACGGTGCCCAGGACGGGGCGGCCGAGCGGGGTGTCACCGAGCATCGTGTGCGCGAACAGGTCGTGCACGCAGTCGCCCGGGTCGTCCTCGGTCATCGCGATCTCCTCGAGGATGACGCCGCGCTCGGCGTCCACGTCCTCGGCCTCGATCAGCGAGCCGGTGAGCATGTCGCACACCACATCGATGGCGAGCGGCAGGTCGGCGTCGAGCACCCGCGCGTAGTAGCAGGTGTACTCCTTGGCGGTGAAGGCGTTCATCTCGCCGCCGACCGCGTCGATGGCCGAGGAGATGTCCAGCGCGCTGCGCTGCTCGGTGCCCTTGAACAGCAGGTGTTCGAGGTAGTGCGTGGCGCCGTTCAGGCTCGGGGTCTCGTCGCGGGAGCCGACGTGTGCCCAGATGCCGAAGGTGACGGAGCGGACCGAGGGCAGCGTCTCGGTGACGATGCGCAGGCCGCCGGGCAGGGTGGTGCGGCGGACCGTGCCGGCGCCCGCGGTGCCCTTGAGAAGCGTTTGGGTACGGGCGACGGCCCGCCCCTCCGTGGAGGGGCGGGCCGTCGTCCTGTGCGTACGGGACGTCACTTGTCGGCGTCGTCCTTCTTGTCTTCCTTGGCGGCGTCCTCTTCCTCGATCACGGGGATGAGGGAGAGCTTGCCGCGCTGGTCGATCTCGGCGATCTCGACCTGGACCTTGGCGCCGACCGCGAGCACGTCCTCGACGTTCTCCACGCGCTTGCCGCCGGCGAGCTTGCGGATCTGCGAGATGTGCAGCAGGCCGTCCTTGCCCGGGAGCAGGGAGACGAACGCACCGAAGGTGGTGGTCTTGACGACCGTGCCCAGGTAGCGCTCGCCGACCTCCGGCATGGTCGGGTTGGCGATGCCGTTGATCGTGGCGCGGGCGGCCTCGGCGGCCGGGCCGTCGGCGGCACCGATGTAGATGGTGCCGTCGTCCTCGATCGTGATCTCGGCGCCGGTGTCCTCCTGGATCTGGTTGATCATCTTGCCCTTGGGGCCGATGACCTCACCGATCTTGTCCACGGGGATCTTGACGGTGATGATCCGCGGGGCGTTCGGGGACATCTCGTCCGGGGTGTCGATCGCCTCCATCATCACGTCGAGGATGTGCAGACGGGCGTCGCGGGCCTGCTTGAGGGCCGCGGCCAGGACGGACGCCGGGATGCCGTCCAGCTTGGTGTCGAGCTGGAGGGCGGTGACGAACTGCTTGGTGCCGGCGACCTTGAAGTCCATGTCGCCGAAGGCGTCCTCCGCACCGAGGATGTCGGTGAGGGTGACGTAGTGGGTCTCGCCGTCGATCTCCTGGGAGATCAGGCCCATGGCGATACCGGCGACCGGGGCCTTGAGCGGCACACCGGCGTTCAGCAGCGACATGGTGGAGGCGCAGACCGAGCCCATGGACGTCGAACCGTTGGAGCCGAGGGCCTCGGACACCTGGCGGATCGCGTAGGGGAACTCCTCGCGGGTCGGCAGGACCGGCATCAGCGCGCGCTCGGCGAGCGCGCCGTGGCCGATCTCGCGACGCTTGGGGGAGCCGACGCGGCCGGTCTCGCCGGTGGAGTACGGCGGGAAGTTGTAGTTGTGCATGTAGCGCTTGCGGGTCACCGGGGAGAGGGTGTCCAGCTGCTGCTCCATGCGGAGCATGTTGAGGGTGGTGACGCCCAGGATCTGGGTCTCGCCACGCTCGAACAGGGCGGAGCCGTGCACCCGCGGGATGGCCTCGACCTCGGCGGCGAGCGTACGGATGTCCGTGACGCCGCGGCCGTCGATGCGCTTCTTCTCCTTGATGACGCGCTCACGGACCAGGGTCTTGGTCAGCGAGCGGTACGCGGCGGAGATCTCCTTCTCGCGGCCCTCGAACTCCGGCAGCAGCTTCTCGGCGGCCAGGCCCTTGACGCGGTCCAGCTCGGACTCGCGCTCCTGCTTGCCGGCGATGGTCAGCGCCTGGGCGAGCTCGTCCTTGACGGCCTTGGTGAGGGCCTGCAGGACGTCGTCCTGGTAGTCGAGGAAGATCGGGAACTCGCCGGTCGGCTTGGCGGCCTTGGCGGCCAGGTCCGACTGGGCCTTGCACAGGACCTTGATGAACGGCTTGGCGGCCTCCAGGCCGGCGGCGACGACCTCCTCGGTCGGGGCCTCGGCGCCGTCCTTGACCAGCTGGATGGTCTGGTCGGTGGCCTCGGCCTCGACCATCATGATCGCGACGTCGCCGTCCGGGAGGACCCGGCCGGCCACGACCATGTCGAAGACCGCGTCCTCGAGCTCGGTGTGCGTCGGGAAGGCGACCCACTGGCCCTTGATGAGGGCGACGCGGGTGCCGCCGATGGGGCCGGAGAAGGGCAGGCCGGCCAGCTGCGTGGAGCAGGAGGCGGCGTTGATGGCGACCACGTCGTAGAGGTGGTCGGGGTTGAGCGCCATGATCGTCTCGACGATCTGGATCTCGTTGCGCAGGCCCTTCTTGAAGGACGGGCGCAGCGGCCGGTCGATCAGGCGGCAGGTGAGGATGGCGTCCTCGGAGGGGCGGCCCTCACGGCGGAAGAAGGAGCCGGGGATCTTCCCGGCCGAGTACATCCGCTCCTCGACGTCGACGGTCAGCGGGAAGAAGTCCAGCTGGTCCTTCGGGGTCTTGGAGGCGGTGGTGGCCGACAGCACCATGGTGTCGTCGTCCAGGTACGCAACGGCGGAGCCGGCGGCCTGCTTGGCCAGGCGGCCCGTCTCGAAGCGGATGGTGCGGGTGCCGAAGGAACCGTTGTCGATCACGGCTTCGGCGTAGTGGGTCTCGTTCTCCACCAGGAATATCTCCTCGTCAGCGTCTGCTGCCCGTATGGCGGCAGACCGTCTTCGGTGGAGCGCCGGTGCGGGCCGGTCTTCGATCGAAGCACCCGGAGTGATGACGCATGGTGTCCATGGATCGTCCGGGGGCCACTACCGAGGACCGGCGGCCAGGTGGCGCTCCTACCGCGTTCACTTTTGCGATATGGCACCAGAGTACAAAGCTTCCGTCCACCATGAGGTGGCACGGACATCCGGTGCGTACGGCAAAGGGAGCGGCCCCCGGTGGGAACCGCTCCCTTTACGGCGTCTTACTTGGCGCCCGCCGCGCCGCGGCGGATGCCCAGGCGCTCGACCAGCGTACGGAAGCGCGTGATGTCCTTCTTCGCCAGGTACTGCAGCAGGCGACGGCGCTGGCCGACGAGCAGCAGCAGACCACGGCGGGAGTGGTGGTCGTGCTTGTGGGTCTTGAGGTGCTCGGTCAGGTCCGAGATACGGCGCGAGAGCATCGCGACCTGGACCTCGGGGGAACCGGTGTCACCCTCCTTGGTGGCGAACTCGGCCATGATCTGCTTCTTCGTAGCGGCGTCGAGCGACACGCGGTACTCCTCTTGGTTCCGATCCGTGAGCGCCCCTGGTTTGCCTCACAGGGAATCTTGGATGACTCGTCCGGACCGTCACACAGCGTACCAGCTGGAAACGGCCCCCCGACCGGGTGGTCGGGGGGCCGTGGCCGTGAGCGGGGGCCGTGCTAGCTGCCGGTGAGGCCGCGCACGGTGGTGTAGACGTCGAGGACCGCCAGGCACAGCGGCACCAGGGACAGCAGCACCAGGCCGTCGAAGATGTCGAAGATCCGGCCCCAGAAGGGGGTGACGCCCTTGCGGGGGACGACCAGGCCGACGCCGACGAGGATGGCCGCGCCGACCGCGATGCTGCTGGAGAACCAGACGGTGCGGATGTTGAGCGGTCCGGCGTCCTGGTACTGCAGGAGGTCGACGAAGATGTCCTGCGGCGGGTGCAGCGCGATGCCCAGGATGAGCAGGACGACGGTCAGGATGCCGGCGATGGTCAGGCAGGCGACCTGCGCGGTGTAGTCGAAGAGCCGGGCGCGCAGCATGATCGTGATGCCGGCGGCCAGGGCGAGCAGCTGGGCCCACATGTTGTCGGAGAAGCCGAGGACGACACCGGCGGAGCCGACGACGAGGGCGGAGCAGCCGGCGACGAGGCCGAGCAGCAGTTCGTGGCCGCGCTTGGCCTGGTTGCCGATCTTGATGAAGTCGACGGACTCGGTCTCGCCGCCGTTGTCCAGGGAGCCCTTGGCGATCTGGTCCGGGGAGCGGTAGCCGATGGGCAGCCGGGCGAAGCGGGCGGAGAGGCCGGGGAGCCAGGCGACCATGGCGATGGCGACGACGGCGGTGACGGCGGCGACCTCGCGGGGCTCGGCGTCGGTGAGGATCGCGGCGAAGACCGCGAGGGTGCCGATGGCGGAGAGGAAGGCGGCCGCGACGAAGGGGGCGTCACCGCGCGGCAGCAGCACCACCAGCAGGACGGACGCGATGAGGACGGTCACGCAGCCGACGAGGAGGTGCAGTCGGCCGGGGCCGGCGCCGTCGTCGACCGGGAAGATGCCGGAGCCGGCGATCAGCAGGTGCGGCAGCGCGGACAGGCCCAGGGCGATGGAGGAGCCGTGGTCGTCGTAGACCCGGGCGCGGACGCCGGCGAGGGCGACCAGGACGATGCCGACGACGCCGGCGATGATGCCGGGCAGGCGGTGCATGTCGCGGTTGATCGGGTTCGAGAACCACAGGGCGAACGCCATCATGACGAGCAGCAGCACACCGGCGCTGAGGCCGAGGGTGTGCATGAGGTCGTCGCTCCAGCGGTTGCGGTTGCGCTTGACCGCGGAGGCGACGGCGTCGGAGACGTCGTCGAAGACCGGGAGCGGCAGCGATTCGGCGAACGGCTTCAGGAGCAGGAGGTCGCCGTCGAGGATCTGCTGCTGCGCGAGCGACTGCCCGGCGTCGAGGACCGTTCCGTCGCGGCGTACGAGGTGATAGCCGGTGGGCGCGCCCTCCGCCTGGGACTGCCCGGAGAGCCGCAGGATCTCCGGATAAATGTCGACGAGTGCGACGTCCTCCGGCAGTGCCACGTCGATCCGTGCGTCCGGCGCGGCGACCGTGACCCGGCAAAAGCCGGTGCCAGTGCTCGTGCTCACCTGGCGGTTCCCCCTATCCGTTGGGCGTTTTGTCGCTTCGCGCGCCGTATATATAGAGCCGTCTCTGCGGGGCCGTGGCACGCTCGCGAGGCGTCAGCGTACCGTCCAATTCGGCGACCGCCCCACCCACCCCGAGACTTGACGCTTAACAGTAGGATCAACGCCTGGTTCGGGCCAAGGACTTGGCTCGGGGGGACCGTCGAATCCAACGGGGGCGGTCCGAGACTGCGAGATGCATGAAGGACTGATGCCTCGGTGAGCGTTGTCATCGTCAAGCGCCCGCCCCGCGCGCTGCCACCCGAAGTCCCCTCGGAGGAGGTGACACTTGAGGCTCCGCCTGAGCTGCCCCGCGAAGGTGAGCAGGAGAACCTCTTCATGACGTTTATGCCCATGATGGGTATGGCGTCCTCCGCGGGATTCCTGTTCATGGGCAACCAGCCGTTCATGAAAATCATGGGTGGCTTTATGGTGGCGTCCACCCTGGCAATGGCGATCATGCAGATCGTCAAGGCGCGGCAAGGCCCTTCGGGCCAAATGGTCCAAGAGCGCCAGGATTACCTCAAGTACCTGGCGCAGAAGCGGAAAGAGGTGCGGCGGACCGCGCGTAAACAGCGGGATGCGCAGCTTTTCATCCATCCCGATCCGAGCCAGTTGTGGTCGATCGTCGCGGAGGGCAAACGCGTCTGGGAACGGCGGTCGACCGATCCGGACTTCGGGCAGGTACGTCTCGGGCTCGGGCCGCAGCAGCTGGCCACCCCGCTGAGGGCTCCGGAGACCGCCCCGGTCGACGAGCTGGAGCCGCTCACCGCGCATGCGATGAAGGAATTCCTCGACAAGCACGGGCAGTTGGACAACCTGCCGCTCGCGGTCTCGCTGCGCGCCTTCTACCACCTGACCGTCTCCGGTGACCCGGACACCGTCTACGGCTCGGCCCGGTCCATCCTCGCCCAGCTGTGCACCCTGCACTCCCCCGAGGACCTGGTGGTCGCGGTCGTCGCGGCGCCCGGTGCGCAGGCGGAGTGGGAGTGGACGAAGTGGCTGCCGCAGGTGCAGGACAAGACCACGGACGGCGCGGGCAGCCGCCGGCTGGTGGTCGGTGACCTCGGCGAGGTCGAGGAGCTGCTGGCGGACGAGCTGGAGGGCCGCGGGCGGTTCAACCCGCAGGGCACGCCGGTGACCGACACCCCGCACGTCGTCATCGTCCTGGACGGCGGCGAGGTCCCGATGGACTCGGTGATCGCCGGTGCCGAGGGTCTGCAGGGCGTCACCATCATCGAGGTCGTCCCCGGCGACCTGGACGAGATCCGCGGTGGTCTGGCCGTCCAGGTGTGGCCGGGCAAGCTGGTGCTGGAGTCGGCCAGCGGCGCGGTCTACCACGGTGTCTGCGACACCCTGTCGATCGCCGAGTCGGAGGCGCTGGCGCGTCAGCTGGCCCCGCTGCGGGCCGGTTCGGGTGCGGACGGCGAGGAACCGCTGCTGTCCGCCCTGGACTTCACCGATCTGCTCAACATCGGTGACGCCGGGTCCCTGGACGTGTCGCGCACCTGGCGGCCCCGGACGCTGGCCGAGCGGCTGCGCGTCCCGATCGGTGTCGACCGCGACGGCCAGCCGGTCATGCTGGACATCAAGGAAGCCTCGCAGCAGGGCATGGGCCCGCACGGCCTCTGTGTCGGTGCGACCGGTTCCGGTAAGTCCGAGGTGCTGCGCACCCTGGTGCTCGCCCTCGCGGTCACGCACTCCTCCGAGACGCTGAACTTCATCCTCGCGGACTTCAAGGGTGGCGCCACCTTCACCGGCATGTCGGACATGCCGCACGTGGCGGCGGTCATCACCAACCTCGGTGAGGACGTCACGCTGATCGACCGCATGCGCGACTCGATCACCGGTGAACTCCAGCGCCGGCAGGAGCTGCTGCGCTCGGCGGGCAACTACGCCAACATCACCGACTACGAGAAGGCGCGTGCCGCGGGTGCCCCGCTGGACCCGCTGCCCTCGCTGGTGATGATCATCGACGAGTTCTCCGAACTGCTCGCCGCCAAGCCGGACTTCATCGAGATGTTCATCCAGATCGGCCGTATCGGCCGTTCGATGGGTGTGCACATGCTGCTCGCCTCGCAGCGTCTGGAAGAGGGCAAGCTGCGCGGTCTGGACACCTTCCTGTCCTACCGGCTGGGTCTGCGGACGTTCTCCGCGGCCGAGTCGCGGACCGCGATCGGTGTGCCGGACGCCTACCACCTGCCGAACGTCCCCGGTTCCGGCATCCTGAAGTACGACACCGAGACGATGGTGCAGTTCAAGGCCGCGTACGTGTCCGGTACCTACCGCGGTCCGGGTGGCGGCGGCCGGGGCGGCAGCGGCGGCCGGTCGATGCGGATGCCGGTGCCGTTCACCGCGGCCCCGGTCATCGAGCAGATCATCGAGGAGCCCGTCGTCGAGGCGGCGGAGCCGGAGATCGACGACGCGCTCGCCGACACCGTGCTGGACGTCATGGTCCAGCGGATGCAGGGCCAGGGCCCGCCGGCGCACCAGGTGTGGCTGCCCCCGCTGGAGGAGGCGCCGACCGTCAACCAGCTGCTGCCGACGCTCGCGGTCACGCCCGAACGGGGCGTGCACGCGGCGGAGTACACCGCGCTCGGCAAGCTCGTGGTGCCGGTCGCGCTGGTGGACAAGCCGTTCGAGCAGCGGCGTGACGTGATGTACCTGGACTTCTCCGCGGGTGCCGGTCACGGTCTGGTCGTCGGTGGTCCGCAGTCCGGCAAGTCGACCCTGATCCGTTCCGCGATCGCGGCGTTCGCGCTCACCCACACCCCGGCCGAGGTGCAGTTCTACTGCCTCGACTTCGGTGGCGGCGGCATGCTCACGATGGAGGACCTGCCGCACGTCGGCGGGGTCGCCTCGCGTCTGGACGCGGAGAAGGTCCGCCGTACGGTCGCCGAGGTCGTGGGCATCCTCAACGAGCGCGAGGAGTTCTTCCGCGCCAACAACATCGACTCGATCTCGACGTACCGCCAGCGGCGGGCCGCGGGCGCCTTCCCCGACCAGAAGTGGGGCGACGTCTTCCTGATCATCGATGGCTGGGGAACGTTCAAGACGGACTACGAGCAGATGGACCCGGTGGTCCTGGACATCGCCGCCCGCGGTCTCGGTTTCGGTGTCCACCTGATCCTCTCCGCCGCGCGCTACACCGAGGTCCGGCCCGCGCTGCGCGACCAGCTCCTCAACCGCGTCGAGCTGCGCCTGGGTGACCCGATGGAGTCGGAGTTCGACCGCAAGCGCGCGGAGAACGTCCCGATGGGCAAGCCGGGCCGTGGTCTGTCCCCCGAGAAGCTCGACTTCCTGGCGGCGCTGCCGCGGCTGGACGGGATGAGCGACCCGGAGACCATCAGCGACGGGATCGCCAACCTGGTGTCGACGGTCAAGGAGCACTGGCAGGGCGAGCCCGCCCCCGCGGTGCGGATGCTGCCGACGATGCTGCGCGCCACCGACCTGCCCAAGGGCAGCGACTACCCGGAGCACGGCATCGCGATCGGTGTCGACGAGACCACGCTGTCGCCGGCGTTCATCGACTTCGAGACCGACCCGCTGCTGGTCATCTACGGCGAGAGCGAGTCCGGAAAGTCGTCGCTGCTGCGTCTGCTGGCCAAGCAGATCGCCGAGCGGTACCCGTCGGACAAGGCGCTCATGGTGGTCTCCGACTACCGCCGTGCGCTGCTCGGGGAGATCCCCGAGAGCCACATGTACAAGTACTGCGCCGCGGGCCCGCAGCTGCAGGAGGTCATCAGCGGACTGGCCGGTTCGCTGGGCCGCCGGATGCCCGGGCCGGACGTCACGCCGGAGCAGCTGCGCAACCGCAGCTGGTACGACCTGCCGGACGCGTTCGTGATCGTGGACGACTACGACCTGGTGGCGACCAGCAGCGGCAACCCGCTACAGCCGTTGCTGGAGTACCTGCCGTTCGCCCGTGACCTGGGTCTGCGCCTGATCATCGCGCGCAGCTCCTCGGGCGCCGGACGGTCGTCGTTCGAGCCCGTGATGCAGCGTACGAAGGAGCTCGGTGCGCAGGGTCTGATCCTGTCGGCCGACCCGGCGGAGGGCCCGCTGATGGGCAACATCAAGGGCCAGCAACTGACGCCGGGCCGGGCCACGTTCATCACGCGCAAGCGTGGTGCGCAGCTGGTCCAGACTGGCTGGCTGCCGGCCCGCAGCGGGTAACCGGCGAGCACGGCAACGGCGGTGGGGCGTCCCTCTGGGAGGGGCGCCCCACCGCCGTTTCGTATGGGTGCGCGGTACGGATGCGGTGGGTGCGCGGTACGGGTGCGGTGGTGTCGCTACGGACGGGCCGCGCGGGGCGGCGCCGGGCCGTCGCTCAGCCGAACGCGCCGTGCTGGGTGGTGTCCGGGGTGGCGGGCCCGGCGGGCTTCTGCTCCGCAGGGGCCGGTGCGTCCTTCGTGCCGGACGCGCCGGAGGTGGCGGACGTGGCCGGCGTGGCCGGCGTGGCCTTGGGGTCCCGCTCCGCGCCCGGCGCCGGGTCCGGGCCGGCCGGCTGGGTCCGTACGCCCTTGGCCAGGCCCTCGCCACCGCGGGTCGCGGCCTCACCGTCCCGCCCCGGCCCGAACGGGTCCGGTCCGTGCGCGGCCGTGGAGGTCTCCCAGGTGTGCCGTACGGGCGGGACCGAGCTCTGGCCGCCGCCCCGGCCGCCGCGCTTGCCGAACGCGCCGCCGAGCCCGTTGGCGAGCTGGCCGAGCGCCATGAAGCCGTAGGCGACCTGGGGGCCGGACGAGCCCTGGCCGCCGCCCGAGGCACCGTTCGCCTGGGGGGCGCCGTGGCCCTGGTCGTCCTTGTCGTCCTTGTCGTCGGGACGCTGTGCGGCGGCGGTCTCCAGGTCTGCCGCGGCCAGTTCGAAGGCCGGCAGCGCCTCGTCGACGGACCGCTTGAGGCGGTGCCACTCCGCGGCGAACGCCTCGCCCGCCGGGCCGTGCCAGTTGGCCGCGGCCGCGTTACCGACGTGCCGGTCCAGGTCGCGGACCATGCCGTCGAGGTGCCTGCCCATCTCCCGCCAGCCGGCCGCCGCTTCGTGCAGGGCCTCGGGATTGCGTCGTCCGCTCACTTGGCACTCCGCATCTTCTCGACGCTCCGCAGGGTGTCGACCAGCTCGTCCTCGGCCGCCTCCGTGTTGGCGACGGTCTCCTCGATGCCGCTGCTGACCTCGGCGAGCCGCTCCTGCAGCTGGACCAGGGCGTGCTCGGCCTGCTCGTACAGCTCACGGAACGGCCGGGCCGCCTCCTCGTCGCTGCCGAATCCGTCCCGCAGCGCCTCGGCATCGGCCCGCCGTCTGAATGCGACCAGCTGCCGGCTCAGTTCTTCCGCGCGTATCCCGAAGGACGCACCGAGCTTGTGCAACTCCTCCGTACTGAGCCGGACTTCGTCGGACATCATTTCTCCCCGAATTGAATGACAGCTGCCTGCCAACATCGCCTCAGGTCTAGCACACCCGCAATAGCCCCGAAGCCCACTGTGAACCGGTCGGCCGCCCGGCCGCGGAATGCATACGGAGCAATATGCGGCAATACCGACAACCCCCGCCTTGACGACGCGTTCGCCTCCGTCATTAGACTCAGGACGCCGGTGCAGCACACGTGGTTGCTGTGCCATCACGTCTAGGGGGCAGAGATGAGCAACGAGCGGCAGATCCAGGACGAGGACCTGATGGACGTCGCCCAGGATCCGGAGCAGGCGCACCGGCTGCGGAAGGCACTGAAGGTCCTGGCGGACAACCCCAACGTCGGCGGCAAGCTCCAGGAGATGGCCCAGGAGGTGCTCTCCGGCCGCATCGGCATGAAGGACGCCATCCAGACGCCGGGCTACATGGACGCCATCGGTGACCGGCTGACCGAGATGCGGCGGGCCGCGGAGGACCAGACCATGGCCGAGCGCGAGGAGTCGCGCGAGAAGTTCGCCGCCTGGCAGAAGGAACAGGAAGAGAAGGAAGACCAGGAGCGCGCCGAGCGTGACGGCCCGTCGGGCAACATCGTCACCGGCTCGCGGCGCGGCGGTCGCGGCCACCGCGCCTGAACCAGGTCGTCGCTGCGGTCCCGGTATGCCGGCGTCGCTTTTGCCATGTGGCCCCGTCGTTTGCCGTACAGCGACGTCGCGGCGATCGCGTCGTCGTGCCGTATGGCGCCGGCACGCAAAGAGTCCGGGGTGCTCATAGCGAAGGAAGCAGATCAATACCCGGGAATTTCGGGCATTGATCTGCTCCTTTCTCCACAGGACATTCCCAACGCTCGCGCTATCTCCATAACGGGCGACCACTCCCGAACGGGTGGCCCCTCTGGAACGGGCGATCACTCCCGAACGGGACACCACTCCCGGCGGATAGGGCCGCAGCAGCCCCCGCCTTCACCGGCGCCCCACGAGCCAGCGGCATGCCGCCCGCACACCCGCTCCGGCCTGCGTGTTCCAGTTCCGGAACAGCCGGACCCGCGGCGTCCCGGGCACGCGGCCCGGATCATAGGATCGAACCGGTAAGCCGGTACACGCAGGAATCCACGAAGGTGGAGGGCGGGATTGATGGGGGACGAGGAAGCCATGAGCGCCTCAGACGAGGGAAACGCCCGAACAGCCGGATACGCTCCGCATCCGTACATCGGCGGCCGCACCGCTGCGCTGCGCGCCCTGGCGGCCTGGCGCATGCGCTGGCCCGGAGCGCCGCGCGTCATCGTGCTCACCGGAAATCCCGGCAGCGGGCGGTCACGCCTGGTCACCGGCTTCCTGATGATGTGCGATCCCGACTACCGCAAGCAGCTGCCGCTGGACGACATGGACCCGGCCACGGTGCCGCCGGACCTGCCGCCGCCGGCCGTACCGAGCCCCGAGGGCCGGACCGCGGCGCAGGTGCTGTGGCTCATCGCCGACCACTTCGGTCTGCGGGCCGGCCGCACCGAGGACGTCTTCACCGAACTCGCCGCGCGCGAGGAGCCGGTGACGATCGTGGTGCCGGACGTCGACCGGGCCGGTCCGGTCCGCGCCGCCCAGGAACCGGCCCGGCTCATCCGGGAGGTGCTCGCCCCGCTCGCCGCCGTCGAAACGGTTCAGCTGCTGGCCGACGTCCCGCGCGAGCTGGCCGCGGAGCTCGCCGGCGCGCTGCCGTCCGGGCAGGTCCAGGTCATCGACCTCGACGCGCCCGAGTGGGCCGACCCCGCGGGCCTGGTGCTGCACGCCGAGACCGCGCTCGACCCGGACAGCGGCGCGCCGCAACTCCCGTACACCACCGACCCGTCGGCCCGCCGGGCACTCGCCGAGGCACTGGCCGGACGCGCGGCGGGCAGCCGGCTGACCGTGCAGCTGGCACTGCAGTCGCTGATCATGCAGCCCGAGGGCTTCGACCCGGCGGACCCCGCCCAGCTGCCCGGCAGCGTGGGCGAGGCGCTCGATGCGCACGCCCGCCGGCTCGGCGCCGACCCGCAGACGCTGCGGCTGATGCTGGCCCCGCTGGCGTTCGCCGAGGGCGAGGGGCTGCCGGTCGAGCTGCTGGGGACCCTGGCGAACGCCGTCGCCGGACGGGACATGAGCCAGGACATCGCCGACGGCATGCTGCTGGCCGCCCCGTTCATCCAGCCGGTCGAGACCGGTGCGGACGACGACGCGGCGGAGGCGGCGCCGGCGGACGGCGAGGGGAGCGCGGACGGTGAGGGGAGCGCGGACGCCTCCGGTGCCGGGCCCACCCGCACGCTGCTCCGCCTGATGCATCCTGCCCTCGCCGAGGAGATCCGCGCCGGTCTGCCGGACGTCCGGGACGCCCAGACCAAGATCGCCATGGCGTTGCTGGAGGCAGTACCCCAGCAGGACTGGGGGCAGGCCGATCCGTACATCCGCGACCACCTCGCGGCACACACCCTCGAAGCCGGTCTGCTGCCCCAACTCCTCACCGACCCGGGCCTGTTCGCGCACGCCGACCCGGTGGTCCTGCGGGCCGCCATCGAGGCCGTCCCGTTGGAAGCGCTCGGCGCACCGGCCCGTACGTATCTGCGCACGGCCCCGCTGCTCACCCGCTCGCAGGCGCCGGCCGAAATGCGGGCGGCCTTCCTGGAGACCGCGTTCGTCGAGGACGGGCTCCTGCCGTACGCCGAGGCGCTGCACACCCGCGGCTTCCGGCTGCCGTGGCGGACGCTGTGGAGCGCGCCGCTCCCCGGCGTCCGCGCGGTGACGGCCGGCATCCTCCCCCAGGCGAGCGCGGAGGGCGCGGAGGGCGCGGAGGGTCTGGCGGCCGGGGAGAGCGCGGAGGGCATGGCGGGCGCGGAGGGCATGGCGGGCACGCGAGGCGTGAACGCCGCCGCCCCGCGCCCCGTCGTCGCCCTGCTCGTCCCCGCGGGCACCCCCGGATCCCGTACGGTGCCGTCCCCTGCGGAGGCGACCGGGCCCGAGTCGGGTGACGCGGAGAGCAAGGAGAGCGCGGAGAGCGCCGAAATCGCGGAGAGCACGGGCGGGGCGGGGGCAGCGGCCGACGCGGCCGCAGCGGATGCCGGTCCGGGCCCCGGCCGCGGCGACCGCGGCGGCCAGGCCGTCCTCCTGCACGACCTGTGGACCCCCGAGTACCTCGATGCCGACCCCGCGCAAGTGCTGCGCCCCTCGGACGACGAGCGCGCCGCGACGCCCCTCGGACTCAGCCGGGGCGCCGACTACCTGCGGGTCTGGGCCCGGGCAACCCAGGAGGTGGTGGCCGCGCTGGTGTCCGACACCCCGATCACCGCCGCCGACCTCTCCCCGGACGGTGTGCTCGTCGTGGCCACCGAGCGCGGAGTGACCGCCCGGCAGATCCTCGCGGCCGCCCCCGCGGCCCCCACCGTGCCGGCCCAGCGCGCCGGCACCACTGACGCCGACGCTTCCCACGGCCTCGAAGGAGACCACTCGTGATCACCCAGGCGCAGGCACACGCCACCGCCGCCCGCTGGCTCAACCCGGAGGGACACCAGGGCCCGCCGCGTGAGGTGGCCATGCAGGAGTTCGACCTCGGCTGGGTGGTGTGGGCCGTACCGCCGCCCCCGGAGGTCGACCCGGAGACCGGGCAGCGCCGCCCGCCAGCCGAGATCGGCACCGCCTGCGGCGTCGTCGACCGGGCCTCCGGCGAGCTGACGGTCTGGCCGTCCGTACCGGTCGACGAGGTCGTGCGGATGTACCAGCAGAAGCACGGCGGCGGCGCGGCCGGCGCGGCCCCGGCGGAACCCGCCCGGCAGCCGGTCACCGGCCCCGGCAACACCGCCGTCGCCACCTACAACGACCCCGCGACCGGCGAGGAGACCAGCCTCGCCCGCGTCTCGGCCCCCGGCCAGCCGCCCGCGGAGTACCAGCTGTACGAGGAGCTGCGGCGGCTGGGCGTGGACCCGGCGGCCGTCCGCGCGGTCCACACCGACCTGCGCCCGGCCCTGCTGCCCGGCGGCTACCCCGGCGACTTCATCCTCCGCGCGTTCCCCAACGCCTCGTTCTCCTGCACCGAGGGCTACGGCATGCGGCCCGAGGAGCGCGCCGAGGGCGTCGCGGGGCTGCTGCGGCACGTCGAGATGATGCACCAGCTGGCGGGCCAGCAGCCGCCGCCGCGGCCGCACCGGGTGCCGGTGCCGGAACGCGTCGAGCCGGCGCCGCAGATGCGCGACGTGGCCCTCGGCAAGCACCTCGTGGAGGTCTACGGCCCCGAGGGCGTCCGCCGCCCGGACGCCGACGACCTGGCCGCGACCCAGCTGCCCGAGGCCACCAAGAACACCCTGGTCTGGGCCGGACTCCCGTCCCAGGTCCCGTACTTCTTCACGGCCGACCGCGCCGACGCCCCGCCGGCCGGCGGGCTGTTCACGGACGTGGCGACCCACCTCCGGCAGATCGGCACACAGGCCAAGGAGCAGACGCTCGAAACGCTGGCCGGCTACGTCCGGATCGGCACCGACGGCCTCTACACCATCGCCGTCCAGTGCACCGCCCCGGAGACCAACCAGAGCCTGATCGGCACCGTCTGGGCCGTGCAGCCCTCCTCCGGCGGCGGCCGCTTCGTCAACCGCACCCTCTCCGCCTACCTCCGCTCCCTGGCCCTCCTCACCACCACCCGCCAGGAGATGCAGGGTCTGGACCCGACGGCGGCGGGCACGGCGGTGGCGGCCTTCCAGGAACAGATCGCGGCGATCGACTCCTGGGCACTGGACGACCAGGGCAACTGGTGGTCGCTGGTGATCGAGCAGATGTGGCACGGGTTGTTCTGAGAGAGCGGGTTCTCTGAGGAGAGTGAGTTGCTCTGAGGAGAACGAGTCGTTCTGAGAAGAGCGGGTTGCTCTTACGGAAGGGGTGGGACGGGGTTCCGGGGGCCGGAAGTCGGCATGATTGCCATGATTCCGGCCACTGGGGCCCGTCCGCCCTGTTACGGCCCCGAGGCCAATGGAGGGCAAGGCGCCAGTTCGGCCCGTTAGGGCTCCGGGCTTAGGGCTTGGGGCTTGGGATTAGCGCTTAGGGCTACGGCAACAGCAGCCAGTCGGCGGCCAGGGCGGCCGCCAAGCCGATGCCCAGGAGCCAGGTGCCGAGCCGGGTACGCCCGTGCCGGCTGAGTTCGATCACGACACCGCAGAGCACCAGCGCGGCTCCGTACACCCCGACCACCAGCACGGACGTGCGCGAGGCCAGGCGCACCACGAGCACCACCGCCATCGCGGCCATGAGCACCGAGGCCAGGACGATGCGTATCCGCCGCGCCTGACGCGGCGTCAGCCCCGCGCGATTCTCGGCATCCAGATCGTCGAGTTCATCGAACTCGTCGGGCTGGTCGGGCTGGTCGGGCTCATCGGGCTGGGCAAGCTCATCGGCCTTGTCGGACTCGTCGGGCTCGTCGGGCTCGTCGAGGGGGTCGTCAAGGCCCTCTCCATGCGACTCGTCCTGCGACTCGTCATGGGGGCCTTCGTGCGACTCTTCGTGGGGCTCTTCGTGTCGCTCCGCAGCCGGCTTTTCAGCTGACTCTTCAGCCGACTCTTCAGCACAGGGTTCGTCCCTGCGCAGTTCACGCCCCTCGGTTCCATGCACTGACGAATGCCTCCATATGCGTGCGCACCGCGCTGCCGAGCGCGATCCATGACCCGTCGGCGAAGCCGACATCGAACCGTCCCCGGCCGCCCACGGCCTTGGGATGCGGGTCGATCCGAGTGATGTCCGCACGTGACACCGCCACCCCAAAATCCCACCGCGGTGTGGTGTCACGCCAACTCGTGTTGCGGTCCACCAGCAGGAGCAACCGGCGGTCGGTCATCGCCTGCCGCCGTGGGGTACCACCGGCATTCGTCAGGTCGACGAGGAAACGCCCGGCCATGCTGTGCCAGCCGCCGTCCATGACAGTACCCCAGATCGCCTTCTCGACGGCCCGGTCGGCCACGTGATCCAGGGCATCCACCGTGCGCTCGACCCGGTCGCCGACGCGCCCCGCGACCCGGGTGAACGGGTTGTTGACCAAGCGGCTGTTGGTCACCGCCGCCAGCGGACGGGCCACCGCGCCGAGTGCGCTGCCCAGCACACCCCTTACCCGCTCCTCCAACGGTGACGGAGCAGGCGGGGTGGCCGAAGCGCGCAGCTCGGCGGGTATGGAGGGCAGCGCCGCGTTGGCGAAGTAGTCGCAGGCGATGACCAGCCTTTCACCTGGCTGGAGAAAGGGCAGAAAACAGTTGCGGTACTCCGGCTTCATGCAGCGCGGCTCCTCTCGTCGGGCGACCGTCAGCGGAAGGGGGTCACCCGACTGTTCTCGCAACGCAGGTCCGAGCTTTGGGCGGACCTGCGGCAAGGCTTCGTGAGCAGCGGTGAATTGCTCTGCCACAGGTCCCCCGATCTGCGCTGGTCATCCAGTCGAAGACGATCTTAGTCAACACGTCGGACAGCAGTACGGGCCTGCAGCCTGCAGCTCAAGCGCACTGGCATCTCGGCCAGTTGACGGCCGTGCGGTACAGCTGGCACCGCCCCGGGGCAACGCAGGCCGCCACCCCGCCGAAACGTTCACCCCTGCCACTACGCCACTACCACTACGCCGCTACTCCACAATGCTGCTACGCCGCTATGCCGCATCTGCCGCTAATGCCGTAGACCGGCCAATTTTCACGGGACCTCCACGGCATTGAGTAAAGAAATTCCCTTGAACCCACCGCACGATCGCCCACCTTGACACGTCAACGTTCAGTGCACCTAACCTGGGAACGCTAAACTTGCAGTAAGAGTCAGACACTTAGAGCGGACGCACCGGAAAACGGGGGCTGTGGTGGCAGGCAAGGAATTTCACGTAGATCCGGATGTCCTGCGCACGCAGGGCGACGCGTTCGTACACATCGGTGGCGATTTCTCCAAGGCTTCGAAGAAGCTGAAGGCCGACCTGGAGGACCTGGGCAGCCCCTGGGAGAACTGCGACTTCGGCGACATCTTCGAAACGATCTACACGCCCATCAGGGACGGCATGTTCGAGTCCATGGACTCCCTGGGCGAGCGCCTCGAAGGAATCGGCGACAAGCTCCAGCACATGGCGCAGACGTACGCCGAGTCCGACCAGCAGGGCATCCACACCATCAGCGCCGTCGGCCGCCCGGTCATCTAACGGCTCGCCCACCGGACTTGCTTCGGGCCGCACCACCCGGGCCGAGGGCGTGAAAGCTCGCGCTCCACATCCCACCCCTCAGCCCATTTCCTTATCTCTCACTTCCCACCCACCCTTTCCATTGCATTCCGCAATCGGCTACCACTGCACGGGGGACGATCACTGTGTCATTGACGCTGCCAAGCGAGGTCGCCTGGGTCCTGGACCTGCTCGGCTACAGCTGGCCTGACGCCGACGAGGACAAGCTCCACGAATGCGCCCAGGTCTGGCGTAACTTCGCCGAGTCGGTCAACCAAGCAGCTTCCTCGGGCACTTCGGCAGCCAATGAAGTCGTCTCCGCCAACTCCGGCGAAGCGATCGAGGGCTTCACGAATGAATGGGGCACCTTCTCCGGCGGCGGTGACAGCGGGGACAATTACCTCCGCGACGCCGCCGCGGCGGCGGAAGTCATCGCCCTCGCCTTCGATGCCGCCGCCATCGCCGTGCTCGCCGGCAAGGTCGCGGTCATCGTCCAACTCGTGATGCTGGCCGCGGAACTCATCGCCGCACAGGCCGCTGCGCCCTTCACCCTGGGCCTGTCCGAACTCGGCGCGGCCGGCGCCACGCAGGCGACCCGTCTGCTCGTCCGCCAGATCCTCGACAAGATCAAACGCGAGGTCATGGAGGCGGCCACCAAGGCCATGGAGCACGCCACCATGGACGCCATCAAGAAGATGGCGAAGAAGGCCGTGTCCAAGGAAGCCCGCAAGCTGGCGATGGACTACGCCAAGAAGACGGTCAAGGACACGATCAAGGACACGGTCCAGGAAAAGGTTGTCGACGCGGCCAAGGAAAAGGCCAAGGAAGCCGGCACCGAGATGGCCCAGAACGTCGCCCAGCAGGGCATCGAAAGCCACTTCGGCGCCCGCGACGGCATCGACTGGGGAGAAACCGCCGACGTCGGCAAGAAAAAGGCCGGTGAATACATCGATGGCGTCAAGGAAGGCGCCAACGACCTCACCGACCCCAAGACCTACGTCGACCACGCCCGCCAAGACCT
Organism: Streptomyces sp. NPDC059649; assembly: GCF_042734445.1. Taxonomy (NCBI): domain Bacteria; kingdom Bacillati; phylum Actinomycetota; class Actinomycetes; order Kitasatosporales; family Streptomycetaceae; genus Streptomyces; species Streptomyces sp. NPDC059649. The sequence goes on along the minus strand of NZ_JBHWDV010000048.1, from coordinate 29,906 downwards.
CACCGACCGCGGCCTCAACGCGGCCCAACGCCACGCCGACCAGCGCACCGGCGGCGCCGCCACCCGCCACCAGGGCGCCACGGACGCCGTCAGGGAAACGGTCAGCGGCAGCGTCGAGGACGTCTTCGGCTAAGCCCTGCTCTCGCCTTCACCTTCGCCTTCACCGGCAAGCCCGTCCTGTCCTGCAGGGCCGCTGCACCCCGGAATCACCCGGGCCCGCGCGGCCCTGCAGCCATTTCCGAGCTGCCCGGACGGGTATTCACAGTCCGCTACCGAAAACACATTGGGGCCCGCGACCCAAAGGCCACGGACCCCAAATGAACTTCCGTTTTGCTTCCCGCTCTTGCCGCTCTTGCCTACGTCAGAGCATTACCGACCAGGCGGCTGCGTGGGCGGCGCGGGCGGATAGGCCCCGGGCCCACCGGGCTGCTGCTGGTACGAGTTGTTCGGGTTCGGCGGATGCGGCACAAAGCCCCCGGGCCCACCGGGCCCACCGGGCCCACCAAACCCCCCGGGACCACCGGGCGGCGGCCCATTACGCCGCTTCTTCTTGGCCACGAGAACCACGACCAGGATGATGACGAGTACGACGACCACACCGGCAGCGATACCGATGATGGCGCCGGTGCTCATGCCTTTGTCGCTGTTGATCTTGGCCGAGTCATCGTTGCTTCCGGGCGCCTTGGAAGAATTCGGCGACGAGTCACCATCAAGTGCCGGCAGCGGCCCATTCTTCGAGCCCGCGGGGACGTCCTTGGTCAGGGCACTGTAAGGCTTGATGAATCCGTAGCCGTAGTGCGCGTCCGGAAGCTTGATGCTGCTCTTGTCCTCAGGCAGACCAGCGGTCTTGACCAACCGATTGGCGATCTGTCCCGCGGTCAGGTTGGGGAATTTGGAGCGGAGAAGAGCAGCGGCTGCGGAGACGTAGGCGGTGGCGTCAGAGGTTCCGTTGGCGAGGTGGTACGGAGTCTCCGTACCTGCAGACCGGATGTAGGCACCTGGCGCAGTAAGCTTCACCTGGTCACCGTAGTTGGAGTACTTCCAGACGTTGAGGTGTTTGTCTACGGCGCCGACAGCGAGAACACCGGGAGCCGATCCGGGATAGCGAGGCGTCTCCACGCCGTCATTCCCCGTACCTGCTACAAGAAGCACGTCATGTTTCCGGGCGTAGGCAATGGCTTCTCTCTCATCCGGAGAAAGATCCCCACGGCTACTGACGAAGGACATGTTGATAACGCTCGCGCCGTGGTCAACGGCATACCTCAGCGCTTCGGCATACTTCGTCTCTGCGCCCAGTTTCGGGACCGCATCGGTTGACAGGTTGATGGCAACAGGGAGGATCTTGGCATCCGGGGCAAGGCCCTTTACTCCGTCTTCCCCTCCTGGACCGTGGCCGTGAGCAGCAATCAGCGCCGCCATAGACGTGCCATGGTCGCCCTCCGCACCAGACCCCTGATCGGCACGTCCCCCCGTGACGAAGCTCTTACCTGCGAGAACTGTTCCCTTCAGGTCCGGGTGGCTTCCGTTCACAGGACCGTCGATGACAGCTACTGTGACGCCCTTGCCTGTCGACAGCTTCCAAATGTCTTCAGTGCCGAAGGCTTTCAAAGCCCACTGATCGTTTCTGATCTGGTCCGCTAGAGCAACCGGCGCGGCGCCGAAGAGCAGTGCCCCCGCCACTACCGCGCCGCCCACCGCACGCAGCGTCCGCGTGAAGCTCATGCCATAACACCCTTCTTCACAGAGTTGGGGCCCGCAGCCCGAGGGCTGCGGGCCCCAAGCGTCTCTACCGATTGCTTGTCCGGCCGGTACTACTCGATGACCCGGGGAGCCACATTACGCTCCGTCGTCCAGGTCTCCTCGTCTTCCACGAGGTAGTCAGGACGGCTGGAGTCGTTCCCCTTGCCTTCTCCCTTGCCACCGTGCGCACCGTGTGCGCCACCCATCATGCCTGCCGGGCGACGACCGGAGCCGGAATTGGTGCCGGCGGCGGTTCCGCCTCGGCTGCGGTGCAGCCCGGAACCACCTTGACCTCCACCACTGGTCTTGCCGCCGGCCGCACCACCGACAATGCCGCCCTTCTGCCGGGCCATGGCGCCACCGGTGTTGACGCCCGGCTTTCCGCCCATGCCCTTACCCGCGGCACCGCCATGTGCGCCGCCCATACCAGGCATCCCGGCACGGCCGGCGCGGGCACCTCCGGCACCACCAGCACCCGCCGCGCCACCCTTGACGCCGGCTGCGCCACGACCGGCCATACCACCGGTTCCGCCAGCCATGCCGAGGCCGCCGCCTCCGGGAATGTTGACGCCGGCGCCACCGCCGCCACCACCGGGCATGTGAACGCCGCCAGCGCCACCATTCAGCCCGCCGGCGCCGCCACCGCCGGGGATCTTCACCCCGGTGCCGCCGCCACCACCGCCACCGCCGAGGCCATCCAGGCCGGTATTGATGTTGGGAGTCTTCGGCTTCAGCGAACCGAGGCCACCGCTAATCCCAGGCGTCTTCGGCGAATTCGGCGAATTCGGCGTGTTGATGCTGGGAGAGGTCGGCATCTTCGGCGTACTGCCGCCCTTCATGCCGCGCGTCGGAATCTTCACTCCACCGGCGCCGCCCTTGGGGCCGCCTCCCATGCCCATGGGAGTAGCGATGGCACCAACGCCCGCGCCGTCCGTGGGGTCCTTGTGATCGGGAATCTTGTCCTCGATTCCGCCGCCGGGCCCCGGCGGCTTGAGCGAGGAAGACCTCACCACGTAGGCCGTACCCAGGTTTTCCATGGCCACAGCAGCCTCAAGCCGCTTCTTCTGGTGACCAGAAAGGTTATCCTTGTTTGCTTCAAGGATTCCCTGAGTGCTGACGCCCGTCTTCAGCGCGTCATTCAAATCATCGTCGTCGATCTGATCCGACCAGGGCATCTCACCCCAGACGTCATCGCTCCAGTTCCAGCCATCGTCGATTGGCTTGACCTTGTCGATGGCCTTCTGCAGGTCGTTGGCCGTCTGCCCCATGACCTGCGCCGTGTGCGTGGCGTAGGGGGCGCCGGCCCGGAAGTTGTTGCTGATCTTCTGGGCCTGCTTGGCAAACTTCTCTGCCGTGTCGCCGTGCCAGGACTCCAGCACCTTCTTCACGGCATCCTCGAATTGCTTCTGGAGACCGCCGCCACCTTCACCCGGCCCGACCAACTGGTCGTGAAGGTCCTGCCAGTGCTGGGCCACATCGCGAACCTGCTGGACGCTGGCACCGTCCAGCATGCCCTTCAGGCCATCGAGGTCATGCTGATTGAACTTGGTTGTGAACGTCTCCCAGGTGTTCCCACCCGTGGGCGCACCGCTTGCATCTCCACCCATTAGTGGACCCCCTTCTCTCTCACCTACCGGTCAACCGCTTCGCTGCCATCAGTGCATGCTGTTGTCGTGCTCAGCGTCCTCGTAGGCGTCCTTCGTCTGCTTGGACTTCTTGCCGAACTCGTCGATCATCTTCTCGATCAAGTTGACGATGTTGTGCTCGATGTACTGCTTCATCTCGTCGTGCGCCTTATGCATCCGGTCGCGCTCCTCAAAGCCCTTCCCGAGTGCCCCGTCCGGCAAGTAAGTCTGGTTCTTCGCCTTGTCCTTCGGGCCGCCCATGTCCTTCAGGACCTGGTTCAGCTCCTTCACGACCTGGTCGAGGGCGTCGAGATCAACGCCGTATTCCTTGCTAGCCATGCTTGGCCTCCCCGTGTGTTGTCAGTCCGGTCTTGCGGCGCCAGTCGCGGATGGCGACGGAGGAGCCGACGACCGCGGCGACGGCCAGGAGTCCGCCGCCGACAATGTAGATGGCGATGCGGGCACGCCGTTCCTCAGGTGACTCACCGATGGTGATGGCGGCCGGCTGGATGTTGGAGCCGTCAGCCGCGTTGCTGGGCTTGTCCGGCTGGGGTGGGGCGGTGGGTCGGGTGTCGTCCTTGAGGGCGGCCACCGGGTCGACGACGCCCCAGCCGATGCTGTGGTCGGCCTTGCTGCGCACCCGCTCGGCGGTCTGCTCCAGGTGCCAGATCACCTCTCGGGGCGTCCAGCGCCGGCCCTCGTCCTTGTGCTTGGCGATCAGGAGGGCCGCGGCGCCGGCGGCGTACGGGGCCGCGAAGCTGGTGCCCTGGTCGACGCAGTTGCCGCCGTTGGGGACGGTGGAGACCATGTCGACGCCGGGTGCGGCGATGTCGACCCAGGCTCCGGGCTGGGAGAAGGGGGCCCGCTCGTTGTTGCGGTCCGAGGCGGCGACGGACAGGACGTTGTCGAACTCCTGGAAGGCGGCGGGGTACATGTTCTTCTCCGCACCGCTGGCGCCGTCGTTACCCGCCGAGGCCACGATGAGAATGTTGTTGGTGGCCGCTTTCCGGATCGCCGCCTTGAGGATCTCCAGCCTGGCCGGACTGGCCGCCGTACCCTGCGAGATGTTGATGATGTCGACCTTTTGCGAAACCGCGTAATCGATCGCGTCGGCCAGGCTGGCAGCATTGCCCGCCTTCTTTTCGCTGGTCTGTTGCAGGGGAATGACCTTCGCCTCGGGCGCAATTCCGAAGAAGCCGGAGCCGGCCCTCGGTTGCGCCGCGATGATGCCCGCGACCTTGGTGCCGTGGCCGACCGTGTCCTCGTTCGGCTTTCCTCCGACGAAGCTTTTGCCGCCGCTGATGTTGGGCCTGATCTGCGCGTTGCCCGCGTCGATACCGGTGTCGATGACGGCGACCCGGACACCCTTGCCCCTGGTGTCGGCCCACATCTGGTTGGTCAGCAGACGCTGCAGCGACCAGGGGGTCTCTTTGATGTCGTCGGTGCCGAACTTGCACTCACCACTGTTGAGCGGAACGTTCGTGTCCGCCATCGCCGGCGCGGCGGTGGCGCAGGACAGGCCGACGAAGCACGCCGCCGTGACCAGTGCGCCCGCCGCTCGTCGACGGTGCCCGGCTCGGTGACCAATGGCGCGAGATCCCACGGGTTGTCTGCTCTCCATGTGTGGCGAAAGGGGCGGGAACGAAACGAGGGGTGAGAGTGGGGGGAGGTGTGAGAGGGAAGAAGTCGGAGAAGTGGGGGGAGGTGTCGTCCGTGCTGCGGACGGCAGAAGGGCGAGCGCACTGATGCAGCGCGCTCGCCCTCATTGACCACTGTGCGAGCCGTCGGGCTGCTCAGCCGATCGCCATCCGTAGCTGTGCCGACCTGGGTCAGCCGCCCCAGATACCGGCGTTCTTGTGCTCGGTGGACTGGTAGTTCTGAGCGGCGGTGTCCAGAGCCTTGGCGATGGCCTCCAGCGTGGAGTGCAGGGAGGCGGCGCGCTGGTCCCACTCGCGCTGGCGGGCCTGGTAGCCCTCCTGCGCCGCACCTTCCCAGCTGGCGGCGATCTTCTTCACGCCGGCCTCGAGGTCGTCGAGCTGCTGGCGGATGTTGTTGGCCGTACCGCGCACGTCGGAGCTGGCCTGCTGGATCGTCGCAAAATTAACGAGGATCTGGCCTGACATGGTGTCTCCTCAGGAGTTGATGCTGCTGGTCGATTCACATACCGCAGCGGGCCGGCTCACAGGGGCCGGCTCTACTGCGGCGGGTGGCCGTGCGTCGCGGTCAGCGACGCGGCCCCATCATCCGAACGGGGAGGCCGAGGCGGAGATGTGCGAGATCGACTGCGCCTGCTCCTCTTCGGAGGCGGAGTAGTTCTTCGTGGTCTCGTCGATCGCTTCCTTGATCTCACCCAGAAGCTGGTTGAGACGGTTGGCGTCCTCGTTCACCTGCGACTGCAGCTGGTTGTACGAGGAAGCCGCAGCACCCTTCCACCCCGAGGTGATGGTGTCGACGACCGTGTTCAGGCGGGAGATCTCACCCTGGATCGACTGATTGACCGAGGCGATCTTGCCGCTGAACGCGACCATCTCCTCCTCGGTGGTTGTGTACTGCTGACCAGCCATAGTCAACGTCCCCCATGAGACTCGTACGTCGTACCGCGCCGTGCCGCCAACGGGGACCCACGCGGTTGGCATCACCTGCTGACGCCTTTGCCTACTCTAACCACTCCATATGCCCGTTCCCAACAGGGGGGAGACGGTTGTGACGGGATCACAACATTGTCAACTCCCCGTCCATGAAACGCCGTTCAAGGGAAACGGACAGATCCCATGCTATCGGTCGAAGGGCGGAAACGGCCGGGGAACGACGAAGATCACACCGAGAAGTCGCAGACCGGCGCCGTGAATTGCGTGCCACGGGAGCGGTGCGGAATCCGCGCCACCGCAAAAGGCCGCGCCGAATGCCCGGTTCCGGGCGAATTCGGCGCGGCCTTCTGTTCGCGTCGCGGTGAACTACACCGAAGCGATCGACAACATCACGACGACTGCGGCTTCTTGGCGCTGCGGATGTCCAGCACCGGCCCGTTGGAGAGCAGCGAGGACCAGGCCTTCAGGATCAGCGGGGGGTGCGTACCGCCGTATCCGAGGTGGAGCCGCGCCTTGTCGACCTCCTCCTTGTCGCTGCCGGCCTTGGTGGCGCTGTCGTTGTTCCGCGGGATCAGGTAGCGCAGTCCGGTGTCGGTGACCAGGAACAGGCTGCCGTTCTTGGCCTTGGGGGTGGCGACCTCCGTGTAGAGCAGGCCGCTTCCGGGGGTGACGTACGAGCTGGCGCCCGAGGCGATCTTGGCAGGGTAGTCGTCGCCGACCCAGGTCTGCATCTCCGGGACGCCGTTCGGGTAACCGAGCTGCTTCTCCTCGCCGCCCGGGTACTTGCGGTCGGTGCCCTTGTAGACGCTGCAGGCCACCCCGCTCTTGGTGGTGCCGCCCAGACCGCTGGTCTGGGCATCCTGGGTGAAGTCGTTGGCCGCGGTGACGGCCTCGCTCGGCCAGGGCGAGTCGATGCTGGTGCCGGGGACCTTGCCCAGGAACGTCGAGTAACCGTTGCCCGTCACGTCCGGCTTCGGGTGGAAGGAGCCCTTGGCGACCTGTACGACGTCCAGCGCCGCATTGCTGGAGGGGTTCACCTTCTGCGCGTTCGGGCCCTCGCTCAGGAGCTTGGCGACGAAGTTGGTGACCTGCTCGATGCCGTCCTTCTCCACGACGTACTTCTGACCGTCGCTGTCCTCGAGGATCGAACCGACGGTCCTCGCCTTCGCCGGGACCTCGGTGTTGTTGGTCTGGCTGCCGGCCCCTTGGACCATCGGCATGGAGATCGCCATGACGCTGGGGACCTTCAGCAGGGTGTCCATGAACTGCTGGGAGACCTTCTGCGGTTCGGCCTTGGCGCCGAAGATGATGCGCCGCAGGTCGTTGTCGCCCTGCTCCCTGCCGCCCGGCGGCTGCCAACCGGCGGCGGTGGAGTTGAACTCGAAGGCCATGCCGTTGTAGTCGACCAGCCACTTCTTGCCGTCGGGGTCCTCGACGTACAGCGCCTGGCGGAAGTCGAGCTTGCCCTTGCGGGTGTCGTCGACGAGCTGCTTGTCCTTGCCGGCCAGCACGAACACGGCCTGCTGCGGCTTGCTGTCGGCGCCGGTGCCGGGGCGGTTGCAGACGGCCCAGGTCTTCGGCTTGTCCGCGTCGTCCGCGCTGGGCAGCCGGTCGGGGGCGAACGGAATGCCGATGGCGGGGCCGTGCGGGATCTTTCCGTCGAGTTCGGATTCCTTGACCTTGACGACCTGGAACTTCGGGTCGAGAAGCAGGCGGGCGGAGGCGAGGTTCAGGATGGGGTGCAGGAGTTTCTGGTTATTGCCATTGGCGTCCTTGGTGTTCAGGACGATATAGCGGGTGGTGGATTCATCCCCGACGATGACGTTCTTGCCGACCTCGTCCCATCCCGACGGCGCCACCGGCTTGAGAATGCCGCACGCGCCGAATCCCACGAGCATCAGGACGCCCATGATGATGCTGGGCACCACCGCCTTGAGCGGCTTGGGGGCGCTCTCGATCGATCCGTTCGGCAGCGGCTTCAGGAATGCCGCATTCGTGCGCTTTCGGGCAAACGAATACGCATTCAGCTCGTCCCGACGTGATGCCATTATTGCTTTCTCTCCCCGCCTGTTGGATCCACATCGAACCGCCCCCGGCACTCACGCCGTAGCGCCCTCTACTATGCCGTGTATCGATCGACCCGTACGGTACGGGTGCCACCTTCCCACGCACCAGTCTCAGCGGCGGCCGATACGCCTAGAGGCCCACCCACGTCACCAGTAGAGGAGCAGGCCGGGGGATGTCCAGCGCCACCAGGGCTCGACGCCGCAATGGGCGGCAACAGCAGCAACAGCCTTCCGGGGCACCGCAATCCGCGGGAAATGCTGGCCAAAACGGCACAGCTTCGGGCAACAGAGGAAATGGCGGCCGAGGTTCCGCGGCCCGCCCGGCGGGTCCGGTGGCACCGCGGCTGCGCCAGCAGGCCGGCACGATCGGTGGTGTCCGCGTCCAGCAGCTGGCCATCATCGAACTCGCCGCCGCGCTGGTGCTGGTGGGCTGGACGATCCACCCGGCCGCGCTGACCGCGGCCGCCGTCGTCGCGGCCGTGCTGGTCGTCTTCGCGCTCGGCCGGCGGCGCAAGATCCCGCTGCCGGAGTGGATCACGACCGTGCGCGCGATGAAGCGCCGCGGCAAGAACAGCACCACCGCGCTCGCGGCCACCCAGGGCGTCGACCCGGCGATCGCCCCCGTGGTGGAGTGCGAACCGGCCCTGCGCACCTACGAGTACACGACCGAGGCCGATCAGCGGGCCATCGGTTTCGTCGGCGACGGGACGTTCCTGACGGCCATCGTCCAGGTGGACGCGCGCGACGAACCGCTGCGCCCGCAGCGCGGCAGCCACATGCTGCCCCTGGAGGTGCTGCACACCGCCCTGGACATCGAGGACATCCACCTGGAGTCCGTCCAGTTCGTGCAGTACACCCAGCCCGCGCCGGCGCCGCACCTGCCCGAACAGGCCGTGGCGGCCCGCTCGTACGCCCCGCTGCAGGCGCAGGCGCAGACCCCGGCCATCCAGCTGACCTGGATCGCCCTCAAGCTCGACCCGGAGCTGTGCTCGGAGGCCATCGAGGCCCGCGGCGGCGGTCTGGAGGGCGCCAAGCGCTCGCTGCTGCGCGCCGCCGACCAGCTCGTCAGCCGGCTGACCGCGCACGGCGTGCGGGCGCGGGTGCTCAATGAGCGCGAGGTCACGGCCTCGATCGGCACCGCGGTGTGCGTCAGCCCGCGGGCGGCCAACGGTGCCATGGGGCGGGACGGCCGGGCGGTGCGGCGTACGCAGGAGACGACCCGGGCGATGCGCTGCGACGACCGCTGGCACTCCACGTACTGGATCGGCCGGTGGCCCCAACTGGGTCCGGGCGGCGCGCCGTTGGCGGCCGTCACCCAGCTGCTGACCAGCACCAGGGCGATGGCGAGCACCTTCGCGCTGACCGCCACGCACGGCGGTGGCCGCGCCCCGGCCATCTCGGGTTACATCCGCCTCTCCACCCGCAGCGAGAACGAACTCTCCGCGGCTCAGAACGAGTTGGAGCGCCGTTCCGGTTCCGCGAAGGTCGGGCTGGTCCGCCTCGACCGTGAACAGCTGCCCGGCCTGCTGGCCACGCTCCCCCTCGGAGGTACCCGCTGATGGCCTCGCCCACGTATCAGCCCCGCGTCAACACCAGCAGCGACGGCTGGCGCAATCCCCCCTTGTCGGCGGGCGTCAGTGGCGGTGACGGCCGTCGGCTGTCGCACCAGCCGCGTCCGGAGGAGGAGCAGAGCGGACCGAACGGTCCCAAGCCCAGGCCCGGTTACGGCCTGCGCGGCCCGCGGCGCAGCCCGCACGTGCTGACCGCCGAGTCGCTGGCCGCGCTGACCCTGCCGGTCGGCGACGACGGCGTGATCATCGGCATAGACCCGCAGAACCAGCCCGCCGTGCTCAGTCTGCTGCGCCCGACCCCGCTGGAGGTCGTCCTCGTCGGCAGCATGTGGATGGCGCAGGTGCTGGCGCTGCGTACGGTCGCCACCGGCGCCCGGGTCGCGGTCGAGACCGCCCGGCCGCCCGCCTGGGCCCAGATGGCGCAGAACGCCGGCGGCGGCCAGCAGTGCGTGTCCGTCCACGACGTCCGCCAGATCGCGCCCCAGGGCCCGTCGGTTTCCAGCCCCGTGCTGGTCGTACGGGACATGGGCGCGCGGCCGCCGCGCAATCAGCTCGCCCCGAGCCCCTGGCAGTCGGTGCTGACCGTGCTGCCGTTCCTCGGGCCGCGGTCGCCGCAGATGCTCAGCCGCGCCGACCTCGTCGGGCTGCAGCGGCTGTCGCCGGAGGAGGCGGAGGTCGTGACGCGCATCATGCGGCTGCCGGAGCAGGTCGGCGCGGTGCTGCCGACGCTCAGCGACAACGCCATGCTGTGGTGCCGTCGTGACGGTGGTCACCAGTTCGTCATGACCCAGCCCACGGAGGCGGAGACCAACCTGCTGGGCGGCCCGCGTCGTATGGACTGATACCTGAACAGATCACCCACGGCACGGCCGCACGGGCGCATCCACAGGCGTGATCGCCGGGTGCGCCCGTAGGTGTGCCGAAGGGGCTTGAAGACGACATGGCACCGACTGCCGTTATGGGCCGACTCTTGATTAGGCTGTGTGGGAGAGCCGCAGGAGCACGGCACGACGGCAGCCGATACGGGGATGGAGACAGTTAGTGTTGGCGCAACCCCGGGTGGTGTGTTCCGACTTCCGCTACATCCGAACGATCCGCCTGTATCCGGTCCTGCCGTTCAGGTGCGTTGCAGTACACCAGGAGGCACAGTGAACGAGCAGGAGGCTTTCCGTCCGGACGGAAACGATCCTGACGACGACCAGTCCGAGTTCGACCTGACCGGCGAGTTCAAGATCGACTTCGCCGCGCCGGCCTGGTACGCGAGCAACGACACCAGTGGCGGCGCCGGTGCCGCGGCTTCTCCTGCGTCTTCGCCCACCACTCCGTCCGCGGCGGTGCCGCCCGGCCCGCCGACCGGTCAGCCGCTGACCGGACCGGCCCAGGGCGCACCGCCCGTGGACGCGGCACCGCCCGGTTTCCCGACGCTGCGCCCGCAGACCACGGACGGCGCCGCTCCGGTCGCCACTCCCCCGGCCGCGCCGGAGGCTGCCGCGGAACCCGCGCCGGCCGCGAACGATGCGTCCGACGGCGGCAACAAGCGTTCCGGCACGGGTGTCGACCCGTCGGCCTCCCTCTGGGACGACGACGATGACGACACCGAGCCGCAGCCCGAGGCAGCGTCCGAGCCGTCGAACGCGGCCGCTGCCCCGGCACCGCAGCCGGAGGCCGTGGCCCCCAACTCCCCCGCCGAGGGCGCCGCCCCGGCCGTGGAGGCCGCTCCCCCGGCCCAGCAGGCCCAGCCCGCGCAGCCGGTCCAGCCCACCCCCGACGCCGCCGCTCAGGGCGCGCAGCCGGTCCAGCCGCAGGTGCCGCAGCAGGCACAGGCCGCGCCGGTTCAGGGTCAGCCGCAGGCCCAGCAGGGGCAGCCGCAGCACGGCGTGCACCAGGGTGCTCCGCAGCAGCAGGGTGTCCCGCAGCAGGGCGCTCCGTGGGGCGCCGCACCGGACGGTCAGCAGCAGGGCGTCCCGGGGCAGGCCGTTCCCGGGCAGGGTGTCCCTGGACAGGCGGTCCCCGGACAGGCAGTCCCCGGGCAGGCAGTCCCCGGGCAGGGTGGACTGCCGCCGCTGCCGCCGGAGTTCCAGCCCGCCGATCCGCGCATGGCACAGGCGCAGGCCGGTCAGCAGCCGCCGGCCCAGCAGGGTCAGCAGCCGCAGCAGGGCGTGCCCCCGCAGGGCCAGCAGCAGATGCCGGCCCAGCAGCAGCCTGCGCAGGCACAGCACCAGCAGGCCGGTTACCCGCAGCAGGCCCAGCACCAGCAGCAGGCCGGCTACCCGCAACAGGCCCAGGCCGCCCAGCAGCAGGGCGCCTACGGCTATCCGCAACCCGCGTACGGCTACCCGCAGCAGGGCCAGCCGCAGCCGCAGCACCCCAACGCGGCCGCGCAGCAGCCCGCTTACGGCTACCCGCAGACCGCGGCGCAGGGCTACCCCCAGCAGGGCCAGCAGGGCCAGCAGCAGGGATACGACCAGTACCAGGCGGCCCAGGCCCAGCAGGCCGCCCAGGCGCAACAGGCTGCCCAGGCGCAACAGGCTGCCCAGGCACAGCAGGCCGCCCAAGCCCACCAGGCGCAGCAGGCACACCAGGCCCAACACGGGCAGCAGGCCCAACAGGGTCAGCAGACGCCGTATCAGCCGCTGCCCGGTCAGCAGGCGGACCCCAACGCCGCGGCCAACTACGCGACGTACTCGCAGCCCGGTCAGCAGCAGCCGCAGCGGGCGGCCCCGGGCGCACCGCTCGGTTACAGCGCGGCGGTCGAGCTGACCTCCGACCGGCTGCTGCGCAACCAACCCAAGAAGCGCAAGCCGGGCGCCAACGCGCAGCCGTCGAAGTTCAAGCTGGGCGCGAAGAAGGAGCAGGAGGAGCGGCAGCGCAAGCTGGAGCTGATCCGTACGCCGGTGATGTCGTGCTACCGGATCGCGGTGATCAGCCTCAAGGGCGGTGTCGGCAAGACGACGACCACGACGGCGCTGGGCTCCACGCTCGCCTCCGAGCGGCAGGACAAGATCCTGGCGATCGACGCCAACCCGGACGCCGGCACGCTCGGCCGACGGGTGCGCCGCGAGACCGGTGCGACCATCCGTGACCTGGTGCAGTCGATTCCGCATCTGCACAGCTACATGGACATCCGCCGGTTCACCTCGCAGGCCCCGTCGGGGCTGGAGATCCTCGCCAACGACGTCGACCCGGCCGTCTCGACGACCTTCAACGACGACGACTACCGGCGGGCGATCGACGTCCTCGGCAAGCAGTACCCGATCATCCTCACCGACTCGGGTACCGGTCTGCTCTACAGCGCGATGCGTGGAGTCCTCGACCTCGCCGACCAGTTGATCATCATCTCCACCCCGTCCGTGGACGGTGCGAGCAGTGCCAGTACGACCCTGGACTGGCTCTCCGCGCACGGCTACGCCGACCTGGTGCAGCGCGGCATCACGGTCATCTCCGGTGTCCGCGAGACCGGCAAGATGATCAAGATCGACGACATCGTGTCGCACTTCGAGACCCGCTGCCGCGGCGTCGTGGTCGTCCCCTTCGACGAACACCTCGCCGCCGGTGCCGAGGTCGACCTCGACATGATGCGGCCCAAGACCCGCGAGGCGTACTTCAACCTCTCCGCCCTGGTGGCCGAGGACTTCGCGCGGGCGCAGCAGGCGCAGGGGATGTACCCGCAGCAGCAGATGGGCGGCGATCCGTACGCCCAGCAACAGCAGCAGTACGCCGCCCAGCAGGGCCAGCCGCAACAGGGGCAGCCGCAGCAGCACCCGCAGCAGGGCCAGCCGCCGGCCGGCTACCCGCCGCAGCAGGGCGGCTGGACCCAGCAGCCCGCCCAGCCGCCGGCCCACTGGCAGCAGCAACAGCCCGCCCCGGACGCCCCCCAGCCGGACCAGTCCGGCCTGGCCCCGGGCTGGCAGCAGCAGCCGCCACCGCAGTAGCGGGGACGGGCGAGCAGCGGCGGAGCGATACGGGTGGGGCCCGGCACTCTTATGAGTGCCGGGCCCCCACGCGTATGCGACCTCGTAGCCGTCACATCCCTACCGCACACCGACCCGAACGAGTGAACCATCCCCGGTCGAACTCCGTTTATTTCCAGCCGAGTTGGCGTTCGGCACGTCGATCGCACCCGAGCACTACGCCCGCCCGCCGAAGGCGACACCCGAGCGCTGCGCCCAGCCACCGAACCGGATGTACGAGCGCTACGCCCCGGGGCCACGGAACAGGCCACACGAGCGCTACGCCCGGCCACCGAAGACGCCAGCCGTAGGACTCCACCCGCCCTAGGACTCCACCCGCCGTAGGACTACACCCGGCGGGGGCGCGGCAGCGGCAGCACAACATCCGGCTGGAGCACGGCAAACGCGGCACTGCGCTCGCCTCGCACACGGCAAACGCAGCACAACGCCCGCCCAGAGCACGGCAACCGCGGCACTGCGCCCGCGTCGAACACGGCAACCGCAGCACTACACCCGCCCACCCCCCGAAGGGGGGTGGGCGGCGGGGAAAAAACTGGTGCGGCCGGAAATGCGGCGGGGGAGGCTCGCGTTGGCGGGGAAAGCTGGCGTGGGCGGGAAGGCGCCCCTCGATGAGGACGGCTCGCGTCGGCGGGAAGGTGTCCGTCGGCAATGACGGCTCGCGTTGGCAGGGAAAACGTCCGTCAGCGAGGAAGGGCTCCCTCGCCGATCAGCCGACGTCGGCGAGGAGCGTGTTCCCGGGCGAGGAGGTTTCCGTAGGCGAGGAAAGCTCCCGCGGCGAGGAAGGCCTCCGGCCCGGCGGGGAAAGCCTCCCCGGCGCGAAAGTTCCCTCGCCGATCAGCTCGCGTCGGCGATGAGGCCGCGGGCCAGTTTCACGTCGACTGCCATCCGGTCCAGCAGGGCGTCGAGGGTGTCGAACTTCTCCTGGCCGCGGATGTAGGCGAGGAAGTCCACCCCCACGTGCAGCCCGTACAGGTCCAGCCCGACGCGGTCGATCGCGTACGCCTCGACCGTGCGCACCTTGCCGTCGAACTGCGGGTTGGTGCCGACCGAGATGGCCGCCGGCATCGCCTCGCCCTCGACCTGCAGCAGTCCCGCGTAGACACCGTCCGCCGGGATCGCCGTGTGCGGCAGCGTCTCGACGTTGGCCGTCGGGAAGCCCAGTTCACGGCCGCGCTGGGCGCCGCGGACGACCACGCCCTCGACGCGGTGCGGCCGCCCCAGTACCTCCCGCGCACCGGTCACATCGCCCTCGGCGACCAGCCGGCGGGCGAGCGTGGAGGAGAACGGCTCGCCGCCGCCCGCCTCCCCACGCTCGAAGAGGTCGACGACCTCGACGGTGTAGTCGTAGGTGGTCCCGAGTTCGGCGAGCGTCTCGACGTTGCCGGTCGCCTTGTGCCCGAAGCGGAAGTTGGGGCCCTCGACGACGACCTGTGCGTGCAGCTTGTCGACCAGCACCTTGACCACGAAGTCGGCCGGCGACAGCTTCGAGAACTCCTTGGTGAACGGCAGCACCAGAACCGCTTCCACACCCAGCTCGGCCATCAGCTCCGCACGCCGGTGGTGCGGCGCCAGCAGCGGCGGGTGGGTTCCGGGCCGTACGACCTCGCTCGGGTGCGGGTCGAAGGTGACGACCACCGCCGGGATCCCGAGCTCACGGGCGCGCGCGACGGCCTTGCCGATGATCAGTTGGTGACCGCGGTGCACACCGTCGTACGAGCCGATGGTGACGACGCTGCGTCCCCAGCCCTCGGGGATGTCCTCCAAGCCACGCCAGCGCTGCACTCTGCCCGCTCCTCGCCCGAACTCTTGTCAGTCCACTGCGCCACGTCGGCATGGCGCAGGTCTAAGACTGCCATGCCCCGGGTGGTGCTTCGCGCGAAGGGTCGCCGGCGGCCGCCCGGCGGATCTTCCCGGCAGCACCACGGCGACCCCGCACCTGGGCCGGGTACCCGGCCTCGGTCTCCGGGACGCCCCGCGACCGGGACCGTGACCGCGAAAGCTCGATGCCGAACGCCTGCCCGCGGGCGCCTGCCCGTGGACTCCCACCCTCGGACGCCTACCCGCGAACGCCTCCCGTCGGCCGCCCCTCTCGCACGCTCGCCTCGGGCGCCTGCCCACGGACGCCTGCCTACGGACGTCTGACGACGGTTGTTGCACCGCGGACGCCACGCCTGCTCTCTCCAGCGTCTGATCGCCGACAGTCGATCGCGGCGACATACGGGCCCTGAACCCGACTCCCGGCTCCCGACCCTGGCTCCCGACCCCAACTCCTGACCCTGACTCCCGGCCCCGACTTCCGGCTCCGCTCACCCGCTCCGGCTCCCGGCCGCCGTCGTACGGGCGCGGGCCCCCTTCACCGCGCCCCACGCCGTCGCATCCGCCGCCGCCCCTTCCCGGAGCCGGAGGGCGAAGACGGGCAGCCGGCGGCCCAGCTCCGCCAGCTGCTGCTCGAAGCGGGCGGTGCCGCCCGGCGTACGGGCCAGCAGCACACCGGTGCGCTGCACCAGATCACGGGTACGCACCGCGGGCCGGCGTTCGCAGCCCTCGGCGGCCGCGCGGAGCAGCGCCTCCAGCACGCTGGTATCGGCCGTGGCGTCGCCCTCGCCCTGGCCCGGGCCGTACGGGCCCCGCTCCTGCTCCTCCTGCGCCAGCAGGGCCTCCAGCAGGTCACCGCGCAGCGCCTCGGAGGCGCCGGAACCGCCCGCCGCCAGTACGTCGGCCAGCGCACACCGGATCGGCGCCGGGCAGCCGGTGATCAGCTCGCCGGCGAGCGGGCGCAGCGCGGCGCGGGCCGCCGGTCCGCGCTCCAGACGATGGGCGACGAACTCCGCGACCGGGCGCGCGGCGCGGTCCGGGCGGTGCCAGGCGTAGTCACGGACGAGCGAGGCGGCGCGGGCGGCGGGCTCGGGCGCGTCGAGACCGGCGAGCAGCCGCAGCAGCGCGGCGGCGACCGGTGGGCCTTCGCCGTTTGTGAGCCGGATGCGGAAGGCGGCCAGTACCGGCACGGGGTGCTCGGCGAGGGCACCCGCGAACGCCGTGGGCGGCAGCTGCGGGTCTCCCGCGACGAAGTGGGCCAGCGCCCGCGCCAGGTAGCGGGGACGGGTGACGGGGTCGCCGACCAGGAGCGCGAGCGCCGAACCGGTACAGGGACCGTCCACCGGCCCACCCGCAGCCTCGACCGTCGCGTCACCCGTGGCCTCGTCCGTCCCGTCGGGCGGTACGTCGACCACCATCACGTCGTCCGTCCCGTCGACCGGCATGTCGCCCCTCACGTCGTCCGTCGCCTCGCCCGTTGCCTTGCCCCTCGCCCCGTCCGTCGGTTCGGACCGCGGACCGAGCAGATCGAGGGCCGCTTGGCGGAGCAGGGCGCGGTCGGCCTCGGTACGGGCGTGCGGCGCGGCGCGCAGGCCGTAGGACGCGGCGGCCGCGCGGCGGCGCGGACGGGGGTCGCGTGCCCAACGAGCGACGGCCCGGCAGACCGTCGACGGCTCGTCCTCGGCAAGCGCGCCCAGCAGCTCATCGCCCCTGGGGTGCGCGGCCACCACCAGCGCCTCGGTGAGCGCATCGGGTGCCTGCCGGCGGTGGGCGTACAGGAGCGCCTGCGCGGCGGCCGCCACGGTGATCTCGCGCGGCGGCGGCACGGAGGAGTCAAGCAGGGCCGCCGGGTGGGAAGGCGGAGATACGGAGGCGTCACCGGGCAAAGGCGCCGGACCCCGGGGCGGCGGTACGGCACCGTGGGCCGGGCGCCCCGGCAGTCCGGCGCCCAGGAGGCGGGTGTCGTCGAACCACGAGCAGAGGAGGGGCTGGACGCGCTGCGGATCGGCGCGCAGCAGCCCGGCCGCCGCATCCAGAAAGCGCGCGGATACACCCACCCCTTCGTCGGCCACCCGCCCCTCGACCGCCCGCCCGTCGGTCATCCGCCCTTCGACCGCCCGCCCGTCGGCCGGCATCAGTCGCCGCAGCAGGTCCAGCCGGTCCTCGTCCGCCAGGGCCAGCCGCTCCCAGAACCACGGCCCGAACGCGTCCAGGCCCGTGCACGCGAAACCGCCCGCCCGCAGCGACCGTTCGGTGATCCGGTCGGCCAGCAGCCGCAGCACGCCGGTGTACGGCCCGGCGTCGGGCACCCTGAGCAGTACGCCGGCCAGCAGCTGCCGGGCCCACCGGGGGCCGTTCACGGGCCGTGGGGACGCGCCCCGGCGCCCCTCTCCCAGTGCCCCCGGCTCCGTCCCTTCACCCAACGCATCCGACCGCGGCTCCGACCCCGGCTCCGACCCCGGCCCCGACTCCGCCTCCGTTTCCGGCCCCTCCCCCGGGACAATCGGCGCCCACCCTTCCTCCGGAACGGCCAGCGGCGGACCACCCCAAAAGCCACCGCCCCCAACACCACAGTCGCAAGAGTCACCGTCCCCAGCATCCCCAGCACCACAGTCGCAAGAGACGCCGCCGCAAGACTCGCCACCGTCGCAAGACTCGCCGCCCTCGCCGTCACCGTCGCCCTCGCCGCCACCACCGTCGCAAGAGAGCAGCGGCGGCCCCGCTACGTCCCCGCTCGGAGCCGGCAGCACACCGCCCCCGTGGCCGTCCCCGTAGCCGGCCCCGTGGCCGTCCCCCTGGGTCGTCCCGCGCGGTCCCTCGCCGGCCGCCGTCGCCACCGGCACCAACTCGGCCATTCGGAAGGCGAGTTGAACCCGTCCCTCCTGCCGGGCGAGCCGGAGGAGGGCCTCGACGACCGGGGCGGGACGGTGGCCGGGGACGGTCAGCTGGTC
Source organism: Streptomyces sp. NPDC059649 (assembly GCF_042734445.1). Taxonomy (NCBI): domain Bacteria; kingdom Bacillati; phylum Actinomycetota; class Actinomycetes; order Kitasatosporales; family Streptomycetaceae; genus Streptomyces; species Streptomyces sp. NPDC059649. The sequence goes on along the minus strand of NZ_JBHWDV010000048.1, from coordinate 11,579 downwards.
GAGATCGACATGGGCGCCCTGCAGCCACTCCCCGAACTCGTCGTGGGCGAAGCGGTATCCGGGGCCGGCCGGCACCAGCAGGCCCTCGGCGAGCACCGCGGTGGACCAGCCGGCCCGGGGCGGGAAGACCTCCTCGAAGGAGGCGCGGTCCAACGCGCCCTCCACGGAGGCGAGACAGCGGCGGGCGGCCTCGTGCACCTGGCCGGCGACCTGGGCGGCCAGCCGGCGCACCGCGGTGCCGCGCGGTGCGGGCCGGTACCCGGCAGCGATGCGTACGGCGATCCGCAGCGCCATCAGGTCCAGGTAGGCGTCGAAGACCTGGTGGCGGTCCGGTGCGCCGAGCAGCGCCCCGCCCGGCCCGACGGCCGGCCGTCCGTCCCCACCCCACGCCCGGTCCCCACCCCACGCCCGGTCCTCGCCTCCCCCGTACAGCGCCTCCCGTACCTCCGACAGCAGCCGCAGGGTCAGTGGATGGCGGGCGTCCGGGGTGGCGGGGGCGCCGGGCGGCAGGCCGTAGCGTTCCCGGGCGCGCTCCGCCGCCGTCTTGGGGAGGTCGCCGATCGCCACGCAATCGGGGAGCGCGGGCACCGCACCGCCCGGCCGCGGCCGGTGCAGCAGCCCCGGCGGGAAGAGCGCTCCGGCCCGTTCCCAGTAGGCGGGGCGGCAGGCGATGACGAGCTGGACGCGGGCGCTGCGCAGCCAGTGGACCGTCGCGGCGGTCCATTCGGCCAGCCGGTCGTGCCGGGCCAGGGCCGGCGGCATCTCCTCCGGGCCGTCGAGGAGCACCAGCAGCGGTCGGTCGGCGTCGGCGGCGAGTGCGGCGACGGTCTCGGGGGTGGCGTCCGTCGGGTCACCCGCCGTACGGCCCGAGGCGACCAGGGTCCGGCCCGCGGAGCGCAGCGCGCGCCCCACCGCGGCGCGTACGCCCTCGTCGCCGGCCCGCAGGTCCGCGCCGCGCAGCCGGACGGTGGGGGCCGGTGCCGCGCCCGCCGCCCGGCGTGCCGCGAGCCGGGCCAGTTCCGTGCTCCGTCCGGTACCCGGCCCGCCCACCAGCGCCAGCACGCGCGCCCCAGCCGCTCCCTCTCCCATGAAGCGGGTGAACTCCCCTTGTACGTCGGGGCGTTCGACCGGTTCGGGGCCCGGGCGGGCGGCGGCGGACGGGCCCGCGGAGAGGGCCGTGAGTCGTAGTACCCCGGCGGGGTTCAGTTCGCTGCCGTACGCGGGGACGGTCGCCGCGTTGCGCGCCAGCAGGGCGGCAAGCGGGCCCCTGGGGGCGGCCTCGGCGACCGTGCGCAGCGGAACGGCGAAGCCACCGGCCCGACGGCCGGCGTGCAGTGCGCTGCCCAGGACGCCGAGGACCACGCCGGTCCGGCCGTCCAGCACCGGCCCGCCGATCGCGGGCCCGCCCAGCCGCAGCGCCTCCCGGCCGCCCGCGCACAGCGTCAGCTCCAGGGTGTGGTCGAGGTGGTGGACGCGGTCGCCGGTGGTGTACGTGACGCCGGAGGCGGGGCCGACGACCGTGCCGTCCAGCCAGCCGCCCGTCCAGAGCCGGGCCGGTGCGCCCGCGTCGGGGCGGGCCGTGCCGATCGGCAGGGGGCTGAGCCGGTCCGGGCGGAAGCCGGTGGTCCGGATGAGCGCGAGCCCGCTTCCGGGGAGCGGGGTGATCTCGCTCGGCTCCACCGGGCGGGTCCATGCGGTGGCCGCCCTGCCGGTGGCCGTAACGGGCCGCATCGGCTGGAGCACCAGCCCGGCCGCGCCGTCCACCGCCTCATGGCTGGTGACCACCGTGCCCTCGTGGTCCGCGAGGAATCCCGTGCCGCGGGTGTGACCTGCCAGATCACGGATCCGCACCAGTGCGGTGTCCGCATCGGCATCCAGCAACGCCATTGCCGATCCTTCCCGCCGGTACCGTCCTCCGACGGTAAGCAGGCCGTGATCGTCCTGGCAGGGTGTGCGGCGAACGCGCCCCCGTCCACGCCTTGGTTCACTCCGAGCGCCTCACCGAATGAGTGAATGCCCGAGGTGCGCTGGATAGAGATCAAGAGGAGGGGGATGGTGGAGCGCGGACCGGCACCCGTGCCTGCCGGACGGCCCGCGTTCCACCACCTCTCCCAAAGCCGGGCTTCCGACTCTCCCGGAAGCCGGGTTTCCGGTCGGTCCCGGTAGCCGGGGGTCCGTCGGTCCCGGAAGCCGGGTTTCCGGTCGGTCCCCCGGGGTCAGATCGCGAAGACCGCCAGGCTCTTGGCCTTGCCGCCCTGGTTCTCCACCAGCGCCAGGAACCGCCCGTCGGGCCCGAAGGCCGCGACCGGCCCGTCGGTCTCGAAGCGCGGCATCGCGATCCGCGCGCCGTTGAGCAGCAGCCGGGCCTGCGCCTCGGTGACGTCCCAGCGGGTGAACGCGGCGTCCGCCGCCTCACCGACCGGCATGATCGGCAGCCCGCCGCCCTCGGGCGCGTCCACCGCCGCCTGCAGCTGCTCCAGGGTGTGCGCCTTGTCCAGCTTGTACGGCCCGACGCGGGTGCGGCGCAGTGCGGTCAGATGGCCGCCGACGCCGAGCCCGGCGCCCAGATCCCGGGCCAGGGCGCGGATGTACGTACCGGAGGAGCACTCGACGGAGACCAGCAGGTCGGTCACCGGCGTGCCGTCCTCCGCCTCGGTCTCGTGCGCGGAGTGCACCACGAACGAGGAGACGGTGACCGGGCGGGCCGGGATCTCCACGTCCTCGCCGTCGCGCACCCGGGAGTACGACCGCTTGCCGTTGATCTTGATGGCGCTGACCTTCGACGGCACCTGCATGATCGCGCCGGACAGCCGCGCGACCCCGGCGTCGATGTCCTCGCGGGCGAGGCCGTGCGCCGCCTTGGACGCGGTGATCTCGCCCTCGGCGTCGTCGGTGATCGTGGTCTGGCCCAGCCGGACGGTGCCGACGTACTCCTTCTCCGTCAGCGCCAGGTGGCCGAGGAGTTTGGTGGCCCGCTCCAGGCCCAGCACGAGCACACCGGTGGCCATCGGGTCGAGGGTGCCGGCATGGCCGACCCGGCGGGTGCGGGCCATACCGCGCATCTTCGCCACCACGTCGTGCGAAGTGAAGCCGGCCGGCTTGTCGACGATGACCAGGCCGCCCGGCTTGTTGCTCTCACGCTTCATTCTTACGCGGTGCCCTCGTCATCCTCGTCGTCGCCGGGCTTGCGGTACGGATCGGCCTCGCCGGCGTACTGGGCGCCCGAGGAGGCCTCACGCACCTTGGCGTCCTCGGCCCGTGCCTTGGCGAGCAGGTCGTCGATCGTCTTGGCGTTCTCCGGCAGGGCGTCCGCGACGAACGCCAGGGTCGGCGTGAACTTCGTACCGGCCGCGGCACCGACCGCGGAGCGCAGCATGCCCTTGGCGCTCTCCAGGCCGGCGGCGGCGCTGGCCCGGTCCTCGTCATCGCCGTAGACCGTGTAGAAGACCGTAGCCTCCCGCAGGTCGCCGGTGACCCGGGTGTCCGTGATGGTCACGTGCGAGCCGAGCCGCGGGTCCTTGATGCCGCGCTGCAGCTTCTGGGCGACCACCTCCCGGATGAGGTCCGCCAGCTTCTTCGCCCGCGCATTGTCGGCCACTGGTCCGTCTCCTTCTTGTCTTCCACAATTGTGCTTCCACCGGCGACGGCCTGCCCCGTCATCAGGTCAGTCGTCGTCGCCGTGCAGCTGTCGGCGTACCGACAGCAGCTCCACTTCGGGCCGTGCGGCGACCAGGCGCTCGCAGCGGTCCATGACATCGGTGAGATGCCCGACGTCCCCGGACACCACCGCCAGGCCGATGCTGGCCCTGCGGTACAGATCCTGGTCCCCGACCTCCGCCACGCTCACCGCGAATCTGCGGTGGAGTTCGGAGACGATCGGGCGGACGACGGAGCGCTTCTCCTTCAGCGACCGTACGTCGCCGAGAAGCAGGTCGAAGGACAGCGTCCCTACGTACATGCAAGCCGGGTCAAGCCACCCGTGGGGCCTTCGGGGCACCCTCCGGCATGGGCCGGGGGCGTACGTGTCAGTTCGAACCGTACACGCAACGGCCGGGGCCGATCGACGGAGTTTCGTCCGCCGACCGGCCCCGGGGGGTCACTGCGTGATCAGCCGCGCGGCTTCTCGCGCATCTCGTACGTCGCGATGACGTCGTCGACCTTGATGTCGTTGAAGTTCCCGAGGTTGATACCACCCTCGAAGCCTTCGCGGATCTCGGTGACGTCGTCCTTGAAGCGGCGCAGACCGTCGATGTTGAGGTTCTCCGCGACCACCTTGCCGTCGCGGATGAGGCGGGCCTTGGTGTTCCGCTTGACCTCGCCGGAGCGGATGAGAACACCCGCGATGTTGCCCAGCTTGGACGACTTGAAGACCTCGCGGATCTCCGCCGTACCGAGCTCGACCTCTTCGTACTCCGGCTTGAGCATGCCCTTGAGGGCCGCCTCGATCTCCTCGATCGCCTGGTAGATGACCGAGTAGTACCGGACGTCGACGCCCTCGCGCTCGGCCATCTGCGTGGCGCGGCCCTCGGCCCGCACGTTGAAGCCGATGACGATCGCGTCGGAGCCGGACGCCAGGTTGATGTCGGTCTCCGTGACCGCACCGACGCCGCGGTGCAGCACCCGGATGTCGACCTCTTCGCCGACGTCGAGCTGGAGCAGCGAGGACTCCAGGGCCTCGACGGAACCAGAAGCGTCACCCTTGATGATGAGGTTGAGCTGCTGGACCTCGCCGGCCTTGAGCACCTTGTCCAGGTCCTCCAGGGAGACCCTGCGGGTGCGCTTGGCGAAGGCCGCGTTGCGCTCGCGCGCCGCGCGCTTCTCGGCGATCTGACGGGCCGTGCGGTCCTCGTCGACCACCAGGAAGTTGTCGCCGGCACCCGGGACGTTGGTCAGACCCAGGACCAGGACGGGGGTCGACGGACCCGCTTCCTCGACGTTGTTGCCCTTGTCGTCGAACATCGCACGGACCCGGCCGTACGCGTCGCCGGCGACCATCGTGTCACCGACGCGGAGGGTACCGCGCTGGACGAGGACGGTGGCGACGGCGCCGCGGCCGCGGTCGAGGTGCGCCTCGATCGCAATACCCTGCGCGTCCTGCTCCGCGTTGGCCCGCAGGTCGAGCGCGGCGTCCGCGGTCAGGACCACGGCCTCCAGCAGGTTCTCGATGTGCAGACCCTGCTTGGCGGAGATGTCGACGAACATGGTGTCGCCGCCGTACTCCTCGGCCACCAGGCCGTACTCGGTCAGCTGACCGCGCACCTTGGTCGGGTCGGCGCCCTCGACGTCGATCTTGTTGACCGCGACCACGATCGGCACGTCGGCCGCCTTGGCGTGGTTCAGGGCCTCGATCGTCTGCGGCATGACACCGTCGTTGGCCGCCACCACGAGGATCGCGATGTCGGTCGACTTGGCACCACGGGCACGCATGGCGGTGAACGCCTCGTGACCGGGGGTGTCGATGAAGGTGATGCGCCGCTCTTCGTCGTTGACCTCGGTCGCGACCTGGTAGGCACCGATGTGCTGGGTGATGCCGCCGGCCTCGCCCGCGATGACGTTCGTCTTGCGGATCGCGTCGAGCAGTCGGGTCTTACCGTGGTCGACGTGACCCATGACGGTCACCACCGGCGGACGGGAGACGAGCATCTCCTCGCCGCCCTCGTTCTCGCCGAACTCGATGTCGAAGGACTCGAGCAGCTCGCGGTCCTCCTCCTCCGGGCTGACGATCTCGACGACGTAGTTCATCTCGTCGGCGAGCAGCTGGAGCGTCTCGTCGGAGACCGACTGGGTCGCGGTGACCATCTCGCCCAGGTTCAGCATGACCTGGACCAGCGACGCCGGGTTGGCGTTGATCTTCTCCGCGAAGTCCGTCAGCGAGGCACCGCGCGACAGGCGAACCGTCGCGCCGTTGCCGCGCGGCAGCATGATGCCGCCGACCGACGGGGCCTGCATGGCCTCGTACTCCTGACGCCTCTGGCGCTTCGACTTGCGGCCACGACGCGCCGGACCGCCGGGACGGCCGAACGCACCCTGCGTGCCACCACGGCCACCGGGGCCGCCGGGACGACCGGCGAAGCCGGGACGACCGCCGAAGCCGCCGCCACCACCGCCGGGGCCACCGCCACCGGGACGACCGGCGAAACCACCGCCGGCACCCGGACGACCGCCGCCGCCACCGCCGGGACGACCGGCGAAGCCGCCGCCGCCACCGGGACGACCGCCGCCACCGGGACGACCGGCACCGCCGGGACCGCGACCGCCGCCGCCACCGGGACCGGGACGCGGGCCGGCAGCCGGACGCTGCGGCATCATGCCCGGGTTCGGGCGGTTACCGCCGCCGGGACGCGGGCCCGCACCGGGCGCGGCGCCCTGCGGACGGGGCATACCACCGGGGGTCGGACGTGCGCCGCCCTGGCCCTGGGGACGGGGGCCGCCCTGGCCGCCGCCCTGCGGACGCGGGCCGCCGGGGCCGCCCTGACCACCGGGACGCGGGGCGCCACCGGGACGGGGGGCCTGCGGACGGGCCATGCCCGTGGAGCCACCGGAGGTGAAGGGGTTGTTACCCGGACGCGGGCCGGACGGACGACCGCCGCCGGGACGCTGGGCCGGACGCTCGGCGCCGGGGCGCGGGGCGTTGCCACGGCCCTGACCACCCTGGCCGGGACCGGGCGCCGGACGGGACGGGCGCGGGCCGGGGGCGGCACTGGGACGGGGGGCCGACGGGGCGGCCGGGGGCGCCTGGAACTCGGGCTGCGCGGGCGCGGCCGGGGCAGGCTTGGGTGCTGCGGGGCGCGCCGGTGCGGGGCGCGGGCCCGGAGCGGGGGTGGTGCTCTTGGGGGCCGCGGGGGCCGGCGCCTCGGAGGCGGCCGGTGCCGGGGCCGCGGGGCCCGGCTTGGGGGCGCCCGGCTTCGGGGCAGCAGGACGAGCCGCCTGCGCCGGAGAGGGCGCCGACGGCTTCGCGGGGGCCGACTTGCGCGGCGCCGCGGGCTTACCGGCGGCGCGGCCGTTGCCACTGCCTGCCTGGAAAGCGTCGGTCAACTTGCGAACAACCGGCGCCTCGATCGTCGAGGACGCCGAACGGACGAATTCACCAAGTTCTTGGAGCTTGGCCATGACGACCTTGCTCTCCACGCCGAACTCCTTGGCGAGTTCGTATACCCGGACCTTAGCCACTTCGCTCCTTCTAGGTCCGGGGTGTCCACCGGACCGTCGCTACTTCATGGGCGTACTCATCGCGTACTCATCGAGTGCTCATCGCAATCTCGACCTACTTCCGACTCGCGAGGTACCTGACCGCACGGTTTTCCGTGCGCTGTGCGTTCTTGCTGTGCTCATTGCAGTGGGCGGCTTCAACCGGCGCGCCGTTCGAGGAACCGACGCACGTCCGTCGTGTCGAACGGCCCCCGGCCCCGAAAGGCCCGGGGAAACGCCCGGCGGCGGACCGCCAGGTCGAGGCAGACCAGTGTCGGGTGCACGTAGGCACCCCGGCCGGGCAGCGTACCGCGAGGATCAGGGGCACACTCACCCTCGATCTCCACGATGCGCAGCAAATCGCCCTTGACCGCTCGCTCCCGACATCCCAGACAGGTGCGCTCAGGGCATGCGCGGGCATGCGTGCGGCCAGACACTGCTTAAGTCTACCTCCCCGCGCCGGCCGCACCCCGATGGGGTAAAGGCCGAACGGCTGCTCAGAATTCCCGTCGGAGTGCCGCGGCGCCACCGAATTTTCCGTGGGCCGCGGCTCCGGCGGCTACGACGTGCGATCCGCCGACTGCGATGCGTGCTGCTCGGTGTCCGGACGGATGTCGATCCGCCATCCGGTGAGCCGCGCCGCGAGACGGGCGTTCTGTCCTTCCTTGCCGATCGCCAGCGACAGCTGGTAGTCGGGCACCGTGACCCGGGCGGAACGCGCCGCCAGGTCCACGACCTCGACCTTGCTGACCCTGGCCGGCGACAGCGCGTTGGCGACCAGATCGGCGGGGTCGTCCGACCAGTCCACGATGTCGATCTTCTCGCCGTTGAGCTCGGCCATCACGGCCCGCACCCGTCCGCCCATGGGGCCGATGCACGCGCCCTTGGCGTTCAGCCCCGACCGCGTGGAGCGCACGGCGATCTTCGTACGGTGGCCGGCCTCGCGGGCGATGGCGGCGATCTCCACCGAACCGTCCGCGATCTCCGGCACCTCCATGGCGAAGAGCTTCTTCACCAGGTTGGGGTGGGTGCGCGACAGCGTCACCGACGGGCCGCGCACGCCCTTGACCACCCGGACGACGTACGACCGCAGGCGGGTGCCGTGGGTGTACTCCTCACCGGGGACCTGTTCCTGCACCGGCAGGATGGCCTCCAGCTTGCCGATGTCGACCAGGACGTTCTTGGGGTCCTTGCCCTGCTGGACGACGCCGGTGACGACGTCGCCCTCCCGCCCGGCGTACTCGCCGAACGTGATCTCCTCCTCGGCGTCCCGCAGCCGCTGCAGGATGACCTGCTTGGCGGTGGTCGCCGCGATCCGCCCGAAGCCGGAGGGGGTGTCGTCGAACTCGCGCGGCTCGGCCCCCTCCTCCAGGTCCTCGGGGTCCTCCTTCGCCCACACGGTCACATGGCCGGTGTTGCGGTCCAGCTCCACCCGCGCCCGGCGGCGGCTGCCCTCGGTGCGGTGGTAAGCGATGAGGAGGGCCGACTCGATCGCCTCGACCAGCAGGTCGAACGAGATCTCCTTCTCCCGCACCAGCCCCCGCAGGGCACTCATGTCGATGTCCACGGCTACGCCTCCTCCTTGTTCTCGTCGATCTTCTCTTCGTGCTGCGCGTCGCGCTTGTCCGCCTTCTCCGGCTTCTTGAATTCCAGCTCGACGCGCGCCTTGGCGATCTCGTCGAACAAGACCCGGCGGGCCGTCGGCTTGCGCCCCTTCACACCCGGCACCTCCAGATCGAGGCCGTCCTCGTCGACGCCGGTGATCCGGGCGACCAGCTCCCCGGACCCTGCGGCGTCGGTCAGTTGGGCCTTGATGAGGCGGCCGAGGGCGCGGTGGTAGTGGCGCAGTTCGGTCAGCGGGCGGTCGGCGCCCGGGGAGGTCACCTCAAGGGTGTAGGGCGCGCCGCCCATCACATCGGTGTCGTCCAGGACCTGGGAGGCCTCGCGGCTCAGCTCGGCGCACTCGTCCAGCTGGACGCCCTCGTCGGAATCGACCACGATCCGCAGCACTCGGCGCTTCCCGGCCGGTGTCACCTCGATCTCTTCCAGATCCAGGTCTCGCGCGGCGACGAGCGGTTCAAGCAGTCCGCGCAGCCTCTCGCTCTGGGTGGTGCTCATCCGGGTGACTCCTCGGCCGCGTGTGCTGTTGTGGGTGGATCGCGTGTCGGGTCAAAGCCTATCGGTTCCGGCGGGGTACTGACGATTCGGTGGGTGGTCACGGATACTCTCGCCTGCGGTGATCACGACGAAAGACCCCGGGAAGTGCAACGTGCCGAAAGTGGCGCTCACACGCAGAAGAACCCTGCTGGCCGGCGCCGCCCTGGGGGGCGCGGCGCTGCTCGCCGGCTGTTCCGAGGACGACTCCCCCGACCGGGACGAGCACTCCTCCGCCGCCGACCGGCTGCGCACGGCCGCGGCCCATGACAGTACGGCGCTGCTCGCGCGCTACGACGCGACGCTCGCCGCGCACCCGGCGCTGGAGCCGCGGCTGCGCCCGCTGCGCTCCGAAGTGGCCCGGCACGTCGAGGCGTTCACGACCGGGGACGCCGCCCCCTCCCCCTCCGGCGCCGCCCGCCGGGGCCGTCCGCACAAGGCCGCCGCGCCCCCGGTGCCCGGGGACGAGAAGGCCGCCCAGGGCGCCCTGGCCACCGCGGAACGCAAGCTCGCCGACGACCGGACCACCACGCTGCTGACCGCGCCGCCCGAACTGGCCCGGCTGCTCGCCTCGGTGGCCGCGGCCGGCGCGGCGCACGCCTATCTGCTGACGGAGCCGCCCCGATGACCTCCCGGAAGAAGAGCGACGAGCAGCGTGACGACGGCCGCGAGGAGCTGACCGCCGTGCAGGCCGCGCTGGCCGCCGAGCACGCCGCGGTCTACGGCTACGGTGTGGTCGGCGGCCGGATCTCCCGCGACCGGCGCACCGAGGCCCAGGCCGCCTACGACGCCCACCGCGCCCGCCGGGACGCGCTGCGCCGTGAGGTGCTGGCGCTGGGCGGCCGGCCCGAGGCCGCGGCCGCCGCGTACGAACTGCCGTTCCCGGTGCCCGACCCGGCCGCCGCGGTACGGCTGGCGGCGGAGCTGGAGGACCGGCTGGCCGCCGTCTACGCGGACCTCGTACGGGCCGGCGGCCGGGCCCGGCGGCGGGAGGCGGCCGCCGCGCTGCGGGAGGCGGCGGTGCGGGCGGTGCGCTGGCGCGGCGGCGGCGTAGCCTTCCCTGGGCTCACGGAGCGGGCCTCGGCCCCCGCTCCGTCCGGCTCCGCGAGCGCGTCCGCGGGCGCGCTCTGAACGACCGGCGGTCACCGCCCCGGAAAGGCCCCAGGAAAGGGACAGCGCAGGCATGGCAACGGCACCCATCGAACCGCCGCAGCGTTTGGTGAGTTCGGTGAGCGGCGACCCGGACAGCCCGGTACGCAAGTGGCTCGACGCGCTGCCGACGCTGGTTCAGCAGCGGCTGGACGACTGGGAGCTGACGCTGGAGCGGGTGCACGCCCCCGGGGGCCGCAGCAGTCTGCTGGCGCTCGTACGGCAGGCGGACGGTACGCCGGCGGCGCTGAAGTTGCCGGTGCCGGGGCGCCGGGCCGGGCACGAGGCGGTGGCGCTTGCGACCTGGAACGGCTGGGGGGCGGTGCGGCTGCTGCGGTCCGACGCGGCGAGCGGGGCGCTGCTGCTGGAGCGGCTGCAGAGCGGGGTGTCGCTGCGCTCGCTGCCGGAGGCCAAGGCCTTTCTGGAGGCGGCCGGTACGGTCCGCCGGCTGTGGGTGGAGCCACCGGCGGACCACCCGTTCGAGACGCTGGCCGGCCGCACCGAGGAGGAGGTGGAGTCGCTGGCCGTGGTGGGTGCGCTGAGCCGGGCGGCCGAACCGCTGGTGGAGGAGGCCCAGGAGCTGCGCCGCGGTCTGCCGGCCACGTCCGAGGAGCGGTTCCTGCTGCACGGGGCGTTCCGCCAGGGCAAGGTGCTGGCCGGTGAGCGGACGCCGTGGCTGGCGATCGGCCCGTCGCCGGTGGTCGGCGAGCGGGCGTATGACCTGGCGGCGTTGGTGCTGGACCGCTTCGAGGACCTGGTGGCCGGGTCGGGCGCGGCCGCCGCGGTCCGCCGCCGGGTGGCCAAGCTGGCCGACTCCCTGGAGATGGACCGGGGACGGCTGCGCGACTGGACGCTGTACCGGGCGGTGGACGCCGGGGTGCGGGAGGCGGCGGTGGGCGACCGCCAGCGCGGCGAGCTGCTGCTGGAGTTCGCGGCCTGGCTCTAGACCCGCCGCAGGTGCGCCGCGGGGCGCCGGGGGTGGGGGGGCGGGGGGCCCGGCGCGCGTGGGGGGGGGGGGGGGACCCGCGGGGGACGCCGGCCTCCGGGGGGCCGCCCCCGGGCACGCCAGCAGCCCAGCGCACCCCCCG
>NZ_JBHWDV010000047.1:7508-57230 GCF_042734445.1 Streptomyces sp. NPDC059649 | reverse complement strand
GCCCAGTTCCAGGGCGAGTTCCAGGCCGTTGACCAGTACCGCGTCGGCGATCGCCAGCAGCACCGGCACGACCACGGGCGCGGTCCGGCGCAGTCGCCGCCCCCAGGTCCCGGCCGCGAACACCCGCCACCGGGCCGCCCCGCGGGCGCGCAGTCGCCCGCCGACGGGCCTCACCACGCCCCCCGGGGAGCCCCGGACACCAGGCCCGCGCGATCGGCGACGATGGCCGCCTGGATGCGGTTGATGCCCCCCAATTTGCCCAACACGGCGCGGACATGGTCCTTGACCGTACTGGGCGCCAGTCCCATCCGCCCGGCTATCTGGGCATTGCCCAGCCCCTCGCCGAGCAGGGCGAGCACCTGTGACTCCCGGGGTGTCAGTCCGCTGACCGCGCGGGCGGCCGCCGCCTGGTCCTCGGCCGTCAGATAGCCGCCGATCACCGCCCGGGTCACGCCCGGGTCCAGCACGCTGCCGCCCGCCGCCAGCGTCCGTACCGCCCGCACCAGTTGCTCGGGATCGGAGTCCTTCAGCAGGAAGCCGGCCGCGCCCTCGCGCAGCGCCGCGGTCAGGTACTCCTGGGCGTCGAACGTGGTCAGCATCGCCACCGCCGGCGGCTCCGGCGCGGCGCGCAACTGCCGCAGCACGGTGAGCCCGTCCACGTCCGGCATCCGGATGTCGAGCAGCACCACCTCGGCCGCACAGCGCAGTACGGTCTCCACGGCCTCGGCGCCCCCGCAGTCCGCGACCATCTCGATGTCCGGGGCGGTCCCCAGGATCATCCGGAGCCCGGATCTGACCAGCCGTTCGTCGTCCACCACAGCGACCCGTATCACCGGCCGCCCCTTTCTGCCTTCTGCTGGTTCACACCCGTACGGGCCCGCGGAACCGCCCGGCGCTGCGCGACTCCGTACCCCTGGCCCGGTCCCCGCCTTGCGACGGACCCGCACCCCCGCCGAGCGGCGGGGGTGAGCCCGCGACCTCGGGAGGATGCCATGCGGGCCCCCTCACGGGCAGAGTGGTCCACATGCTGCACCACTGAAGAGGCCACAAGCCCGGGACGCGTTGCAGTTCACATCGGCGGCCGCCGCGACCCCCACACGCGGCGGCCGCTGTATGGCGTTGCGGGGGCGGTTCGGAGGGGGATCTCCCCCGCACCGTCAATAGCCCGCCCGTGACGCCCCTACGGAAGCTCCTCGCCTACGCGGGCCCCACCTGCTGCCTACGAGCGGCCCGCCCCCGCCGTGCGGAGGCCCTCCGCGCGCAGTGCGCCGTACGGCCCGAAGCCGCGGCCGGTCGCCAGCACCACCACCGACGTCATCGCGGCTAAGCCGTACGCCGTGGTGGCCATCGACAGCGCGCCCTCGGTGGTCTCGAAGGACCGGTTGAAGAAGTCCGTCACGGTCAGCCACACCACCGTCCGCACGGTCAGATACAGCTCGACCGCCGCGAACACCAGCAGCGCGCCCCGTACGTCGTGCCGCCCCCGGAAGGCCAGCACGCCGAGGACCAGCAGCACGGCCACCGAACCGACGGTGGTGAACTCGATGGACGACTCAAGGTCGAGCGTGCCGCGTACCGACCCGTCCACCACCCCGCGCAGATAGCCCACCACGTCCGTCCCGCCGGCCGTCAGATCGCGCCCGGTCCAGCCCAGCCGGGCCAGGCCCATCAGCAGGAACAGCACCCCGCAGACCCGCGAGGGGCGGCGCCACGCGGGGTCCCCCTCCGCGGCTCGCGGGCGCGCCCCGGCTCTCCGCCGTTCCGTGGCGGGCACCATCACGACCAGCACGACCAGCGCCACCACCAGCCCCAGCCCGCGGGTGGCCAACGTCCAGCCGCCCAGCGGGTCGTTGCGGTACTGGTCGCGGTAGGCGGTGTCGAAGAGGCCCACGGCCTCCCGCAGTGACAGGGCGAGCAGCAGGCCGCCCGAGAGCAGGGCCGCGGAGCGGGCCACCCGCCGCTGGGCCAGCGCCAGCCCCGCGACCGCGAGGAACGCCACCGTGAGGGACCACTCGTAGGGGCCGAGGACCTGCAGGACGGGGGAGGCGCCCGGGTTGAACAGCCCCTCCAGGAAGTCCCCCAGGGTGCCGTCGGACTGCACGATGCCGTAGACGGTCCAGGCGGCCAGCGTGCCGCCGTAGAGCGCCAGGCACAGTGCGGTGGTGAGGTAGGCGCCGCTGTGCTCGGGAGCGGCGCGGCCGGGGTCGGTGCCCGGCCGGACGTCCACCGTTCCGCCGTCCTGCATCATGCTGACCGACCCCCGCTCCGCGTGTCGCAGCCGCCGTACCGGCCGATCCCGTACGGCAGCCTCACTGTGTCAAGGACGGTGGGAGAGCCGGTGGAGGTTCCACCCCGTGTGTCGTGCGGGCCGGTTGGTGTGTTCAGCGCACTTGTCGTGCGGTCGCCGCGATGAAGTCCCGGATGCCCTGGCGGGTGGTCGACCGCACGGCGTCGAAGGATTCCCGGTCGCGGACCCAGTGGAGTTCGGTCACCGCGTCCATCACCTGCTCGGTGCGGTCCAGCACTCCCGGGTCCTCGGTCACCATCTGCGCCCGGAACATGGCCTCTTGGGCGGTGTAGCGGGTCTTGTACACCTCCTCGCGCAGCTCCGGGCTGTCCTCGTCGCAGCGCTCCTCCTCGTGCAGGACGAACCAGCGGTGGACGAGCACCCGGCGGTAGTCCAGCAGCGCCCCCGCGTAGGCGCAGTACGCGTCGATCCGCTCCTGGCGCAGCCGCTCCGCGCGGGCGATGTGCGCGCTGCGGGCGGCCGCCCGGCTCTGGAAGACGTGGGTGACGCCGGACCCCAGCAGGGTGCCGAAAACGGCCACGATGCTCGCAACGACTGCCTCCATGGCGGAAGTTGATCACACGGGTGGGGTCCGGCGGGAGACCGCGGACCGGCCCGGCGGGCGGTCGTCGCAGGTCAGCGGTGGGGCGGGCGGATGTCGTCGCCGTGGTGGGGAGCCGCTCCCGCCGGGCGGACGGCGGTGCGGCAAGATAGGGGGTCATGGGCATCTTCGGGGGCGAGGGCCGGCTGATCGGCGGCCGGTACCGCCTGGGCATACGGCTGGGCCGCGGCGGCATGGGCACGGTCTGGCGGGCCACCGACGAACTGCTGGGCCGCCAAGTGGCCGTCAAGGAGCTGCACCTCGACGAGGCGACCGCCGAACCCGAGGCGCGGGTGCAGCGGGAACGGGCGATGCGCGAGGCGCGTACGGTCGCCGGCATCAAGCACCCGAACGTGATCGTCGTGCACGACGTCGTCGAGCAGGACGGCCGGCCGTGGATCGTGATGGAGCTGGTGGAGGGCCCCTCGCTGGCCGACCGGCTGCAGAGCGGCGGTCCGGTGGCACCGCGCGAGGCGGCCCGGATCGGCGTGGCGCTGCTGGGCGCGTTGGGCGCGGCGCACGCCCGCGGAGTGCTGCACCGCGACCTCAAACCGGCCAACGTCCTGATGGAGTCCGGTACCGGCCGGGTCGTGCTCACGGACTTCGGTATCGCCCAGGTGCCCGGCGTCACCACGCTGACCGACGCCGGCGGCTTCGTCGGCTCACCGGAGTACACCGCCCCGGAGCGGATGGCCGGCCGGCCGACCGGCCCCGAGGCCGACCTCTGGTCGCTGGGCGTGCTGCTGTGCGCCGCGCTCAACGGGGAGTCGCCGTTCCGCCGCGACTCGCTGGGCGGGGTGCTGCACGCCGTCGTGTACGACGAGATCGAACTCCCCGAGCCCGCCCGCCCGTTGCGGGCCGTGCTCGGCGGCCTGCTGGAGCGTGACCCGGACCGCCGGATGGGGTTGACGGAGACGGAGCAGCTGCTGCGCGGCTACCTCCGGTCGGGCCGCGCCCCGGAGCGCGGGGCGGCCGGCCCGGCCGTACCCGGCACCCCGGCAGCCCCCGGGACGCCGTTGCCGCATCCGCAGGTCCCGGGCACGCCTCGGCAGGTCCCGGGCACGCCGTTCCCCGCCGCCCCGGCCCTCGGTGCGCCGGGCGGCCCCGGCGCCCCCACCCCGCCGCACGACCGTCCCGTCAGCGGCCCGCCCGGTGTGCCGCTGCCCGGCGAGCCGGTGCCCGGTGGCCATCCGCCCACCGAGGAGCCCCTGGCCGCCGCCCCCGCGCCCCTGGGCCACCCCTCCGCCGGCCCCGCCGCCGGACGGACCCCGGGCCTGCCGATCCGTGACGCGCTCGACGAGCGGGCGCTGGCCGCGGCCGCCCGCCCGCACACCGGCCGCACCCGTACGGCGTTGCTGATCGCGCTCGCCGTCGTGGTGGTCGGGGGCGCCGGCGCCGGTGTCACGGCCCTGCTGATGCAACAGGGCGGCACCGACGACACCGCCGGTGGGGGCGGCCGCCCCGGCCACTCCCAGCAGGCCTCGCACGCCGGCCCGACGAAGAGCCCCCGGCCCGGCACGCCCCGTCCCACGGGCAGCTCCGCGCCCTCCCCGGACGCCACCGGCGGGATCCCGGACGGCTACCGCCTGGTGAAGGATCCGGTCGGCTTCGCGCTGGCCGTACCGGTCGGCTTCACCCGTTCCTACGAGCACGACCGGGTCTACTACTACTCGCAGGGCAAGCGCTTCCGGATCGGCGTCCAGGTGCAGAAGCCGGTGCCGGAGGGCCCGATCGGCGCGATGCGCGCCGCGGACGCGAAGGGCCCGGCGGACTACCGCGGCTACCGGTCGGGCCAGGTCACCGAGACCACCCACAACGGACTCCAGGCCGGGCTCTGGGAGTTCGTCTGGGACGGCAGCGCGGCGGACGGCGGCTCGCGCTACACCTACGACCTCAGCTGGGACGAGAACGGCCGGATGATCGACGTGTGGATCTCCTCGCCGCTCGGTTCGCGCACCGAGGCCAAACGTCACTTCGACACCGCCCTCGACGCCTTCCGGCTGACCGGGACGTAACGGTCCAAGATCCGCCAACGGGCCGCCGGGCGCCGGTCGTCCCAGACCAGAGCCCTTACGGCCAGCGGACACTGGCGTAATGGTGGGTGAGGGTGGATGGCCGGTGAAAACCCGTTACTGCCGGGTACACAAAGCGTCCGGGGAGGAATACCCTCGCCGACATGACGGACTCGCAGGACACCGGAACAGCCGCCTCCGCCGCCGCCGAGGCCCCCGAGGCCCCCGAGGCCCCCGAGGCCCCCGAGGCGCCCGAGGCCCCCGAGGCCACCGCGCCCGCCGACGCCCCCGCAGCGCCGACCGAGGGCAACCCGGTCGCGCCCGCCCCCGCGGGCAGCCGCACCGCCGCCGACGTGGTCACCCCCGAGATCGCCGCCCGGCTCACCCGCGGCGTGCTGGGCACGGGCCGTACCGCCAACCACACGCCGTTCACCGGCGAGAAGCTGGCCGACCTGCCGGAGTCCACCCCCGAGGACGTCGCCACCGCCTTCGAACGGGCCCGGGCCGCCCAGGAGCGCTGGGCCAGGGTCCCGGTCCGGCAGCGCGCCGCCGTCCTGCTGCGCTTCCACGACCTCGTCCTGCGCCGCCAGGCCGAGGTGCTCGACCTGATCCAGCTGGAGACCGGCAAGGCCCGGCTGCACGCCCACGAGGAGGTGCAGGCGGTCGCCGTCGCGGCCCGCCACTACGGCCGCAAGGCCCCCGCCTACCTCCGCCCCAAGCGCCACACCGGCGTCGTCCCGACCCTCACCAAGGTCACCGAACTCCGCCACCCCCGCGGCGTCGTCGGGCAGATCGCCCCCTGGAACTACCCCTTCGAACTCTCCATAGGCGATGCCCTGCCGGCCTTCGTCGCGGGCAACGCCGTGGTGATGAAGCCCGACACCGAGACCGCGCTGACCGCACTGTGGGCCCGCGAGCAGCTCATCGAGGCCGGGCTGCCGGAGGACGTCTGGCAGGTCGTGATCGGCGACGGCCCGGTCATCGGCCCCGAGGTCGTCAAGCACGCCGACTACGTCTCCTTCACCGGCTCGACCCGCACCGGCCGCGAGGTCGCCCAGGGCGCCGCCGCCCGCCTGGTCGGCGTCTCCCTCGAACTCGGCGGCAAGAACGCCATGCTGGTGCTCCGCGACGCCGACCTGGACAAGGCCGCGGCGGGCGCGGTCCGCGGCTGCTTCTCCTCCGCCGGCCAGCTGTGCATCTCCATCGAGCGGCTCTACGTCCACGAATCCGTCGCCGACGACTTCCTGGCGCGCTTCGCCGCCCGCACGAAGGCCATGCGGCTCGGCAACGCCCTCGCCTACGGCGCCGAGATGGGCTCGCTGGCCGGTGAGCGGCAGCTCCAGGCCGTCGTCCGGCACGTCGAGGACGCCGTCGCCAAGGGCGCCGAGCTGGTCGCCGGCGGCCGCGCGCGCCCCGACATCGGCCCGTTCTTCCACGAACCGACCATCCTCGACGGCGTCCAGGCCCCGATGGCCGTCTGCGACGAGGAGACCTTCGGCCCGGTCGTCTCCGTCTACCGCTTCCGCGACGAGGACGAGGCGGTGGCGCTCGCCAACGCCACGCCGTACGGCCTGAATTCCAGCGTCTGGACCAAGGACGGCCGGCGCGGCCGGGCCCTCGCCGCCCGGCTGCGGACGGGCACGGTCAACGTCAACGAGTCGTACGCGGCCGGCTACGGCAGCGTGCAGTCACCGATGGGCGGGATGGGGGACTCCGGACTGGGCCGCCGGCACGGCTCCGAGGGCATCCTCAAGTACACCGAGGCGCAGACCGTCGCCCACCAGCGGGTGATGCCGCTCGCCCCGGCCTTCGGGATGACCGATGAGAAGTACGCCCAATTCATGACCCGCAGCCTGCGCGCGATGAAGGCGTTCCGGCTGAGGTGACCCGCCCCCAGTAGCCCGCCCCTCCAGCCCCCGAACAGCAGGGAGAGCCAGTGCCGCAGGAGAACTCTGCCCAGAGCCAGGACCCGGACGGCACCGGGGCCGACGGCTACGACTACGACGTCCTCGTCATCGGCTCTGGCTTCGGGGGCTCGGTCTCCGCCCTGCGCCTGACCGAGAAGGGCTACCGGGTCGGCGTCCTGGAGGCCGGCCGCCGCTTCACCCGCGAGACGCTGCCGAAGAACTCCTGGGACCTCAAGAACTACCTGTGGGCACCGGCCCTCGGCCTCTACGGCATCCAGCGCATCCACCTCCTCGGGAACGTCATGGTGCTGGCCGGCGCCGGTGTGGGCGGCGGTTCGCTGAACTACGCCAACACCCTCTACGTCCCGCCGAAACCGTTCTTCGACGACCCCCAGTGGAAGGACATCACCGACTGGCAGGACGAGTTGACGCCGTACTACGACCAGGCCCGGCGGATGCTGGGCGTGCGGCTCAACCCGACGATGACACCGTCCGACGTCCATCTGAAGGCGACCGCGGAGGCCATGGGCGTCGGGGAGTCCTTCCACATGGCGCCGGTGGGCGTGTTCTTCGGCGACGGCGACGACGCCGACGGCACGGTGCGGGCGGAGCCGGGCGAGGAGGTGCCGGACCCGTACTTCGGCGGCGCCGGACCGGCCCGCCGGGCGTGCACCGAATGCGGCGAGTGCATGACCGGCTGCCGGCACGGCGCGAAGAACACCCTCACCGAGAACTACCTCTACCTGGCCGAGAAGGCCGGTGCGGTGATCCACCCGATGACGTCCGTCGTCGCGCTCACCGAGAACTCCCGGGGCGGCTTCGCCGTCCGGACGCTGCCGACGGACGACAAGAGGAAGGGCCGACGAGGCGGTGCGGCGCGAAGCGCCTCGATGACGGGCGGGCGGACGTTCACCGCCCGCCGGGTCGTCCTCGCGGCCGGCACGTACGGCACGCAGACGCTGCTGCACCGCATGAAGGACAGCGGGCTGCTCCCGTACGTCTCCGGCCGCCTCGGCACGCTCACCCGCACCAACTCCGAGGCCCTGGTGGGCGCCCAGACCGACAACCGCCGCTACCGCAAGCGGCACGGCGCGGAGAAGGCCGACTTCACCAAGGGTGTGGCGATCACCTCGTCGATCCACCCCAACGAGAACACCCACATCGAGCCGGTCCGCTACGGCAAGGGCTCCAACTCGATGGGCGGGCTGACGATCCTCCAGGTGCCCTACCGCCCGGCGGCGCGGGTACGGGGCTGGCTGGCCAACATGGCCCGCCACCCCTGGCTCGCCCTCCGCGCGCTCTCCAACCGGCGGTGGTCGGAACGCACCATCATCGGCCTGGTCATGCAGTCCCTGGACAACTCCCTGACCACGTACCGGAAGCCGAGCGGCCTCGGCAAGGGCCTGCTCACCGCCCGCCAGGGCCACGGCGCCCCCAACCCGAACCAGATCCCCGAGGCCACACAGGCCGCGACCCTGCTCGCCGAGGAGATCAACGGCTTCCCCGGTTCCAACATCGGCGAGCTGATGGGCACCCCGCTCACCGCCCACTTCCTCGGCGGCTGCCCGATCGGCGACTCGGGCGAGACCGGCGTCATCGACCCCTACCACCGGCTGTACGGGCACCCCGGCATCTCCGTCGTCGACGGGGCCGCGGTCTCCGCGAACCTGGGCGTCAATCCGTCGCTGACCATCACCGCCCAGGCCGAGCGCGCGATGTCCCTGTGGCCCAACAAGGGCGAGGCGGACCCGCGGCCCGCCCAGGGACGGCCGTACGAGCGGCTGGCCCCGGTGAAGCCGGTCCGCCCCGCCGTCCCGGAGAAGGCCCACGGCGCGCTGAACCTGCCGTTCCTGGCCGTACCGCAGGTCCCGCCGAAGAAGTCCCTGGCCTAGGACCACACAGGGCCGTTGGGCAACTCCCCAACGGCCCTGCGGCTTACGGCTTACTACCCACGGCTTGCGGTTACGCGGCCGCGGTGCCGTCCGTCTTACGACGGCGGACGACGAAGAGCGCACCCGCGCCCACGACCATCGCGACCCCGCCCACGAGGGCGATGGTCGGCAGCGCGGACGAGGAACCGGTCTCGGCGAGCTTGCCGGTGACCGGCAGCTGCTTCAGATCGCCCTGCGGAGCGGGCTTGTTGGGCTGGTTCTTGCCCGGCTTGCTCTTGGCCGGCGGGACGCTGCCCGGCTTGCTGCCGGCGACCAGGACGTCGAAGTCGTACTCCGCGACGTCGGAGAAGCCGCAGACGTCGTCCTCGTTGTGGTACGCGCCGATGGTGAACGCGAAGCCGTAGCTGCCCGGGGTCTTGGCGTCGACCTTCAGGCGGAGCTTGGCGTCGGCGTACTCACCGGGCTTGAGGCCGTCCACGGACGCGAAGTAGCCGTCCTCGTCGGTGATGGCCTCCCAGGTGCGGGAGTCCTCGTCGTACCACTGCACGGTCAGCAGCTTGGAGACGTCGTCGAAGCTGTCGGCGCTGATGGCGTCCAGCGCGACGTACGCGTCGACCGACTTCATCGACTTGTCGGACGTGTTGGTGGCGCGGAAGGTGAAGTTCTTCCAGCCGGAACCGGCCACGACCTTGCTCGGCAGACCGCGCAGCTCGGTGCTGATCGCGGTCTCGTCCGACTGCTCGGCGCAGGTGTCGTCGGTCGGCTCACCGGTCGGCTTCGCGGTGGGCTTGGCCGAGGTGGAGGGCTTGGGCTCGCCGGTGGGCTTGGTGTCGTCGCCCGAGCCGCCCGACCCGTCCTCACCGCCGGTGGCGGTCTCACCACCGGTACCGGTCTCGCCGCCGGTAGCCGTCTCACCACCGGTACCCGTCTCACCGGTCTCGCCACCGGTGGCGGACTCGCCGCCGGCACCGGTCTCCTCACCGGGCTTGGTCTCGTCGCCCGGGGTGGTCTCGTCACCGCCCGCCGGGGTCTCCGGCTGCGTCGCGGTGTCGTCGGTCTGGTCCTGGCCGGGGGTGCCCGGCGTCGGCTCTGCGCTCGCGGTGGTCTCGGCGTCGGCGCCGGTCGCGAACGCGGCAGGGGCCGCCATCAGGGCGGCAGGAGCTATGACGGCCGTCGCAGCGGCAGCCGTCAAGGCACGGCGAAGCTTCATCGAGAAGACCTCTCGGGGTCCAATGTGCCGTGGATCGGCACCAGTTGATAGCTGGCCGTCGCGTTGGGGGGCGCGGTATGGCCGTGCGATTTCACGTACATGACTGGCCATGGCCGAAAAAGGTTGTCTGCTCGAACGGAATTTTCCCCGTGACCCCGGTCACATGACTGGCAGTCGCCGCACAGCCGAACCCGAGCCGATCCACGGCCGACCCACAGGCGCCTTGCGGTCGGCGCACCGGCGGGGCCGGCGGGCGGCGGTGGCACGGACCCGGCCGACGGCGGTCGTGCGCCCGGCGTGCGCCCCCCTGGCGAGGCCCCCCGGCCCCATAGCGAAGGGCCCCGGATACCGTCCGCGAGGGGGGTGCGGACGGCCACGGGGCCCTTGGCTTTCGGTGCCGGCGTCAGGGCAGCGCCGGCACCGAGGGGCGGCGCTGGGGGGGGGTAGCGCCGCTGGCTTATGGGGGTGGTGCGTGGTGCTCGATGGTGCGGTGTACCGCAGTGGTCTGGACCAGTCGCAGTGCCGGATCGTCGCGGTCTGTGCGGACACGCGGCACGGCAAAAGTCCATACCAGGCGCGGTATGTCGTTCGTCAAACATCGTCCTGGATACGCCTCACCTGGCGCAACCGTTTCGACCGGATGCGGTCGGTCCCGGGCGTCCCCAGGACCGACCACCCCATCGGTTGTGACCGGGCTGCTGTCCCCTGCTGACCGGTCACCGCACCGGAACGAGGTCCCACGACGCGGGCCGCGGAAGGCGGCCGGCGTCTCATCGCTCCGGTTTTCCGCCCGTGGGGCGGCGTCTACGCGTAGTCCTGCAGGCCGCGCCTGGCTGGCGTGGCACCGGGAACAACGAAGCCTCGCGGCGCCCGGTCACGCGCCGTACGGGTGAGTCGGCAACCGAACTCAGATCCGGCAGCTGCGCCGGGCGCACGCTCCATTGTCATGCGCCCCGCCCGCGCCCCGCCTGCCCGGAACCGGCGGAACGCCGGCGCAACGGCGATCACGTCACGCCCCGAACTGATCGCCCAGCGATCGCCCGCCGACCGGAACCGACCCTTCAGCGCACGGAACCGACCCTTCACCGCACGGAACCAGCCACGGCGGGACCCGCCTCAGATCTGCCCCCGGGAGAGCTCCAGCAGGGTCATCGCCAGTGCGGTGCCCGGCTTGCCGAGCTGGTCGCGGTAGTGGGCGAGGATCTCCATCTCGCGGGAGAGGTTCACCCGGCGCCCGCCGGAGGTGATCCGCTCGCGCTGGATGACGGCCGAGACGGCCATCCGTTCCTGCACGAGGCCGATGATCCGGCCGTCGAGATCGTCGATCCGGCGGCGGGCGTCGGCGATGATCCCGGCGGCCTCCGGCGTATGGGCGCCGGTGTCGGGCGTGGGGGCGGGCGCGGTGGCGGGGCGGGTGTCCGTGCCGGCGGTCGAGGTGCTCATGTCCGTATCTCCTGGGGGTGTGGCCCCGGAGCCGATGATCGAGATCCGGACAGACGCAGGCGCCCCGGACCTTGTCGGCCCGGGGCGCCTGGGAAGTTGCTCGTCAGTGGATCAAGCAGCACGACCATGGCAGCCGGACGGGCCGGTGCCATAGGTAAAGACGAAGGTCAGCTGCTGGAACATGGGCTTCAGTATGAGCCCGTTAGAATCGAAAGTCCAACCCTGCTCCACACCGCCGGAAGGCCGCCGAAGTGCCATCAGCGCCCCCTGCCGCTGCCCCGGACGTCGTCCTCGTAGTCGACTTCGGCGCACAGTACGCCCAGCTCATCGCCCGCCGGGTCCGTGAGGCCCGGGTCTACAGCGAGATCGTGCCGTCCACCATGCCGGTGGCCGAAATGCTCGCCAAGAACCCCAAGGCGATCATCCTCTCCGGCGGGCCGTCGTCGGTCTACGCCGAAGACGCCCCCAGCCTCGACCGTGCCCTGTTCGAGGCCGGTGTCCCGGTCTTCGGCATGTGCTACGGCTTCCAGCTCATGGCCACCACCCTCGGTGGCACCGTCGACAACACCGG
This sequence comes from Streptomyces sp. NPDC059649, assembly GCF_042734445.1. NCBI lineage: Bacteria > Bacillati > Actinomycetota > Actinomycetes > Kitasatosporales > Streptomycetaceae > Streptomyces > Streptomyces sp. NPDC059649. Next base: position 45,307 of record NZ_JBHWDV010000047.1, on the reverse strand, counting down.
CGCGCGTGAGTACGGCCGTACCGCCCTGGCCGTCTCCCGCCCCGACTCCACCCTCTTCGAGGGCACCCCCGCCGAGCAGTCGGTCTGGATGTCGCACGGCGACGCCTGCTCCGCCGCCCCCGAGGGCTTCACGGTCACCGCGTCCACGGACATGGTCCCGGTCGCCGCCTTCGAGAACGACGAGCGCAAGCTCTATGGCGTCCAGTACCACCCCGAGGTCATGCACTCCACGCACGGCCAGCAGGTCCTGGAGCACTTCCTCTACCGCGGCGCGGGCCTCCAGCCCAACTGGACCACCCACAGCGTGGTCGAGGAGCAGGTCGCCGCGATCCGCGCGCAGGTCGGCAGCAAGCGGGCGATCTGCGGTCTGTCCGGCGGCGTGGACTCCGCGGTCGCCGCGGCCCTCGTCCAGAAGGCCATCGGCGACCAGCTGACCTGCGTCTACGTCGACCACGGCCTGATGCGCAAGGGCGAGTCCGAGCAGGTCGAGAAGGACTTCGTGGCCGCCACCGGCGTCCAGCTGAAGGTCGTCGAGGCCGAGGAGCGCTTCCTCAACGCGCTGGCCGGGGTCAGCGACCCCGAGCAGAAGCGGAAGATCATCGGCCGCGAGTTCATCCGCGTCTTCGAGCAGGCCCAGGCCGAACTGGTCGCCGAGGCCGGCGCGGACGGCGAGGAGGTCGCCTTCCTGGTGCAGGGCACGCTCTACCCGGACATCGTCGAGTCCGGCGGCGGCACCGGCACCGCCAACATCAAGTCGCACCACAACGTGGGCGGCCTGCCCGACGACATCGAGTTCGAGCTCGTCGAGCCGCTGCGCAAGCTGTTCAAGGACGAGGTCCGGATGGTCGGCGCCGAGCTCGGCCTGCCCGACGAGATCGTCCACCGTCAGCCGTTCCCGGGCCCCGGCCTGGGCATCCGCATCGTCGGCGAGGTCACCAAGGAGCGCCTCGACCTGCTGCGCGAGGCCGACGCGATCGCCCGCGAGGAGCTGACCGCGGCCGGTCTGGACCGCGAGATCTGGCAGTGCCCGGTGGTCCTGCTGGCCGACGTCCGCTCCGTCGGCGTCCAGGGCGACGGCCGCACCTACGGCCACCCGATCGTGCTGCGCCCGGTCTCCTCCGAGGACGCCATGACCGCCGACTGGACCCGGATGCCGTACGAGGTGCTGGCCCGCATCTCGACCCGGATCACCAACGAGGTCGCGGACGTGAACCGGGTCGTCCTCGACGTGACCAGCAAGCCGCCGGGGACGATCGAGTGGGAGTGATCGTCTGATCTCCCGATGTCAACACAACGCCGTCGCTCATTCGTTTGAGCGGCGGCGTTGTCGTTCCCCCTCGGTACGCTGGCCCCACAGGCGAGACTCCGTCGTATGGGAGCAATCATGAGCGCCGCACCCGAGGACGAGCTGGACGAGCAGGACGAGCAGTACCACTACCCCGTCCCGCCCCCGGGCGGCTGGACCGCGGACGACCTCGACCGGCTTCCGGACCTTCCTCCGCATACGGAGCTGATCGACGGGAGTCTCGTCTTCGTGAGTCCGCAGACCCGGTTCCATTCGCGCACCATGCGCCTGTTGGACAACGCTCTCCTGGCTCAAGCGCCGGAACATCTGGATGTCGACCGGGAGATGGCCGTGAGGTTGGACGGCAAGAACCAGCCGGAGCCCGACATCGTGGTGTTCCGCCAGGAGGGCATCACGGACGACGCAGACCAGACGTGGTACCGCCCGGAAGATGTCGTCCTTGCCGTGGAAGTCGTCTCGCCCGACTCCGAGGCCCGCGACCGGGACGTCAAACCCCGCAAGTACGCGGCCGCCGGCGTCCCCCACTTCTGGCGGGTCGAGAAGAGCAACGGCCTCCCGGTCGTCTACGTCTACGAGCTGGACCCGGCGACCGGTGCGTACACGCCCACCGGCATCTACCACGACCGCATCAAGGTTCCGGTGCCCTTCCCGATCGACATCGATCTCACAGCCATCAACAAGCGCCGCTGACCGGCCGCTCTTGACGCCGTGCGCCCCGCGACGGAGGATGGATTTCGTATTACGGGAGAACTGCTCCGCGATGCGGAAGTAAGTGGGACACAGGCAATGACCACCATCGGCTTCATCGGCCTCGGCATCATGGGCAGCCCCATGGCCGTGAACCTCGCCAAGGCCGGGCATACCGTCACCGGCTGGAACCGTAGCCCCGGCCGGGCGGACGCGCTGGTCGCGGCGGGTGGCAAGGAGGCCGGGTCGATCGCCGAGGCGGTCCGGGACGCGGATGTCGTCCTCACCATGGTCCCGGCGTCCCCGCAGGTCGAAGCCGTCGCGTACGGGCCTGACGGCATCCTGGAGAACGCCCGTCCGGGCACCCTCTTCATCGATCACTCCTCGATCACCCCGCAGACCTCCGTCGACCTGGCGAAGGTCGCCGCCGGCAAGGGCATCCGGGTGCTGGACGCCCCCGTCTCGGGCGGTGAGGCGGGCGCCGTCGAGGGCGTGCTGTCGATCATGGTCGGCGGTGAACGGGCCGACTTCGACGCCGCCCGGCCGGTCTTCGACGCGGTCGGCGCGACCGTCGTCCACTGTGGACCGCACGGCGCCGGCCAGACGGTCAAGGCCGCCAACCAGCTGATCGTCGCGGTCAACCTGCAGGCCCTGGCCGAGGCCGTGGTCTTCCTGGAGAAGTCCGGTGTCGACCCGGCGGCCGCGCTGGAGGTCCTGGGCGGCGGGCTGGCCGGCTCCACCGTCCTGGCCCGCAAGAAGGACGGCCTGCTCGCCCGCGACTTCACCCCCGGCTTCAAGCTGGAACTCCACCACAAGGACATGGGCATCGTCACCGACGCGGCCCGCACCGTCGGCGCCACGCTGCCGGTCGGTGCCGTCGCCGCCCAGCTCATCGCCTCCGCGGTGGCCCGCGGCGACGGCGCCCTGGACCACTCCGCACTGCTGCGCGGCGTCGAGCTGCTGAGCGGGTGCGGGCGGGAGCAGGGGGCGTAACGGAGGCAGGGGAGGGGCGTAGTGGCCCGTCCGTCAGCCGTTGCCCCGTTCCTCCCGTACGGCTGCCGCCAGCCGTTCCAGTGTCGTGGCCATCGCCGGGCCCATCCGCCGCGGATAGCCGGGGAGTTCGACGACGAGGCGGGGGAGGCGGGCGCGCGACCAGTCGTAGGTGTGCGTGACCCGGGTGGCGGCGGGGCCGTCCGCCGCACCGTCCAGGGGCGTCAAGGCGTAGCGCCAGCGCTGGCCGCCGACGAGCCGACGGCCGCGCAGCTCGCCCCAGGTCTCCCAGGCGATCAGCCGGTCCGGCTCGTACTCCACCACGACGTTCATCGACCGGTACGGGATCCGGCCCTGCGCCATCCCCATGCTGAAGCGGTCGCCCGGGCCGAGCGGCGACGGCCCCTCGGGGCGGCCGCGCAGCATCCCGGAGCCGTCCAGCGCGGCGTGCCGGGCCGGGTCCCGGAGCACGGCGAAGAGCCGTTCCGGTGCCGCGTCGATGTCCTTGCTGACCGATAGGGTCCTGCGGGCCGTCATCGTCCACCCCCTGCACCGCCGCCCTCCGGCGGCCGTCGCCGACATCCGTCCGGTGCCTCAGGTCCGTACGCGTCGTGCGTTCGGCGCTTCATGCCCGTGCGTACGGTGCTTCATGTCCGTGCGCGTCGTGCGTCCGGTTGCTCGAGTTCCGTGGGCCCATCATGACGGTCGGCGCCATTCGGGCACGTCGCGGGGCTGGTTACCTGGGGTAGCGGAGGGTAGCTTCCGCAGCGAGCCGCACGAGCCAGGTACATGCCAGAAGGAGAACGGCGATGCCCGAACCGACGCCGATACCCACCGACCAGCTGCAGTTCGCCATGCCGCCGACGCACGAAACCGTCGAGGACGAGCGGCGCCACCGCAAGGAGCGGCTGGCCGCGGCGCTGCGCCTCTTCGGGCGCTTCGGCTTCGAGGAGGGCGTCGCCGGGCACATCACCGTCCGCGACCCGGAGTTCCCCGACTGCTTCTGGGTCAACCCCTTCGGGATGTCCTTCAAGCACATCACCGTCGGCGATCTGATCCTGGTGAACGCCGAGGGCAAGGTCGTCCAGGGCCGCTACCACGTCAACCAGGCGGCGTTCGCGATCCATTCACAGGTCCACCAGGCCCGCCCGGACGTCATCGCGGCCGCCCACAGCCACTCCACCTACGGGCGGGCGCTGTCCGCGCTCGGCGAGCTGCTGGAGCCGATCACCCAGGACGTCTGCGCGTTCTACGAGGACCATGCGCTCTTCGACGACTACACCGGCGTCGTCGTGGACGAGGAGGAGGGCCGCCGGATCGCGGCCGCCCTCGGCCCGCACAAGGCGGTGATCCTGCGCAACCACGGGCTGCTGACGGTCGGCGACTCGGTGGACGCGGCGGCGTGGTGGTTCCTCACGATGGAACGCTCCTGCCAGGTCCAGCTCGCCGCGAAGGCCGCCGGCAAGCCGGTCCTGATCGACCACCACAACGCCGTCCACACCCGTGAGCAGCTGGGCAACGACCTGGTCGCGTGGATCAACTACCAGCCGCTGTACCAGCAGATCACCCGGAGCGAGCCGGATCTCTTCGACCAGGGGAGAACCCAGAACCCTCTGGAAGCCTGACGACGCAGGTCTGACGACGCAGATCTGACAGGGGCCGGACGTGGGCCTGTCGTGGGTCGGATGTGGGCCAGTCGTGGGCCGGTCGTGGGCCTGACGCGGGCCGGTGTCCCCCGGGGGCGATTTCCCCGGGGGACACCGGGCCGCTCAGGCCATACGACACGGGGGCGCGGTCAAAGGTGCGGGAAGAGGTCCCTGAACGGGTCCGCGCTCGCGGAGATCCCGCGGCTGAACGGCGAGTCGAAGTCCCAGACCAGGAACAGCAGGAAGGCGATCAGCGCGCTGAAGAGGCCGGCCATCAGCATCTCCCGGCCGGACCGCCGGATCTGCAGGGTGAACATGATGCCCACGGAGATCGCCCCGCCGATGATCAGCCCGAACCACACCACCCCCGGAAGCGTCGAATCCGCCGCGTCCGCCCGGGCGTTGCGGGCCCCGTCGGCCACCGCGACCTGGTCGACCAGCGGCTGGTAGGACTGCCCTTCGAAGTCGTTGCGCGGGTGGTAGTCGGTCACGTCGGCACGGACCTTCGACAGCAGTTCCGTGCCCCGCTGGGTCAGTTGGCCCTGGTCGGACATGGTCGACCACTCCTTGTGGACGACGTAGGAGACGTAGGCGTCCACGTCCGAGCGGATCCGGTCCTGTACGGGTGCGGGATAGGCCCGGGCCCGCGCGCTGACCTCGTGCAGCGCCTGCGCCTCGGTCCGTACGGTGTCCTCGGCCGCGCTCCGGGCCTCCCAGACGCCGGCGATGGCCAGGCCCAGCACGATCGCGTAGACCACCCCCACCATCATCGTCAGATACTCGATCACATCGGGTGTTTCGGTCGGGTCGTGGTCGTCGGTGAGCCGGCGTTCCTTGAGGACCGTGATGATCAGGACGACGCCGCAGACCGCGGCCATGGCGATGCCCAGTACCAGCCATTGCGACATGGGACCTCCTACGAGGAACGGCGCCCGGCGGAACCGGACGAGGAGCTCGAACGGGGACGGAGGGCGGCGCCGGCCAGCACGGCCGGGGCGGTGATCAGCAGGGTCGTGGTCACCATCGAGCGCCCGGCGTGCGCCTTGTGGTACGTGCGGGCGTAGTTGCGGGGCAGCACGGGCGCGGGCGAGGCGGGGCGGCGGGGTTCCGGCCGTGGGGTGGGCGGCGGGTCCGGGGGGTGGGTGCGGGGAGCCGGTGACGAGGGAGGGGGCGGTGGCGGTGGTGGTGGATGTGGTGTCGGGGGTGTTGGGGGTGTGGGGGATGGCGTCGGTCGGGGGGCGGGCGGCGGTGGCGCGGGCCTGGGGGTGCGCGGGCGGGGCGCGGGTGGACGGGACGGAGCGGGCGAGCGCGTGGCCTTCGTGCAGGGGAAGTGCCAGCCGTGCGGCATGGGGAACCCGGTCGGTACGTCCACGGGCGGCGCGGTCCCGGCGTAGGCGCAGTTGTCCCCGGCGGCCGGGCGGCCGAACCCGCCCTCGTACCGGCCCTCGTACCGGCTCTGGTGCCGGCTCTGGTGCCGGCTCTGGACGGTCACCCGCCCACCGGCCGCGGCCGGTTCGCCGGCGCTCACCGGTGCCGCGGCGGCGAACAGCGCCACGACCCCCGTCAGCAGGACGGTGGCCGCGGCGGCCAGGCAGCCCGCCCGCCTGACCGTGGGGTGGTCCGGTCCGTGTCGTGGTCCGTGGTGTCGGTACGTGGGTGACGATTGGTGTATCTGGCACACGGCGAGAGCTTGCGCAGCGGGCGCACGGCTCAGCCGTCACCGTGCCCCGGTTCGCCCGAATAGGGGAAGCGCCAGGATTGCGCGTTTCGGCCGCCGAGGGGGTGTAGGGACCGCGGGCGGGGGAGGTGGTGCGGGGTGGGGAGGCGCGTGGAGGGCTACCTCATCGTGGCGCGCCGACATCACCGTGGCACGTCAACATCACCCTGGGGCCACCTCGTCCTCGCGCGTCAACGTGCCGATGCCGGTACCACCCGCCACCAGCTGGACGTTTGCTGTCCACCGCGACGGTGTGAGCACAATTCCCGTTTACAGAGGAAGAGTTGACGGCAGCGGTGGCGGGGCGGTAACGGACGTGTCGGTTGATACGGCAGGCAGGATGGCCGGAACGGGCGAGCCGGAGGGCGGCGCGGAGCGCGCCGACGGTGACGAGTGCCGGTGTGGACGGTGTCCGCACGGCGCCCGGGCGGGACACCGGGAGGCGGTCGCCGCGTTCGTCGCGCTGCGCGAGGACTTCGCCGCCGGGCGCGGCGTACCGTCCGGGCTCGCGCACTCGGCCGGCGCCGCCCGCCAGTGGGTCTCCGACGAACTGACGTTGTCCGCCCGGGAGTTGGCCAGGCGCGGTACTGCCGAGGGTGTCGCCTGGCTGACCGCCGTGCGGTGGCGCACCCTGCTGGTGGTCTGGGGAGCGGTGGTGGCCCTACTGGTCGGTGAGGCGCTGACCGCGATCGGCGCCGGCTGGACGGCGTTCCGTACGGCGGCGTTGCTGGCGGCCGTCCTGTTGGCGCTGGCCCTGACCGCGGCGGCCTGGCTGCACCGGTCGCACGGCGGGGCGCTGGCGCCGCTGATCGGGGAGGACGGCCGGCTGTCCACCTCGCGGACGGTCGCCGCGGCCTGGGCGGCGGCCGTGCTGTACGCCGTACTGATCACGGCGGTCCGGCTGGCGACCGCGACCGGCCCCGATGCGCGGCACCGCCTGCTCCGCGGCCTGGCGCTCGCCCACTCCGGCACGGCGCTGGCGCTGCTCGGCCTCGCCTGCGGGGTGGCGGTGCTGGCCTACGGGCTGGTGGCCGTGCGGGTGCGGACCGGATGGCTGCAGAAGGTGCCCGCGGAACGGCCGCGGGGCGCCGATCTGCTGACCGACGATGCCGGGCGCGGCAGCTTCCTGGACGTGCAGTACGTCCTGGTCAACGCCGCGGTGCTGGCGTTCGCCCTGGTCCGGTTGGCCGGCCAGCCCGGCCAACTGCCGCGTCTGTCGTGGGGGTTGGTGGCCCTGGCGGGCGTCTCCGGAACGGCGTACCTCGCCGGGAAGCTGGTGACCGGCGGCCGTCCGGTGATCCTCTCGGTGGTTCGCGCGCGTGAACTGGGTGACCTCGCGGCGCCGGTCCGCACCGGCGACGACATCGAGATCCGCGGCGCCGGTTTCGTCCCCCCGGGGGCCACCACGCCCGACCGGCTGGCCCGCACCGTCGTACGGATCGGCGCGGTCCACGTCCCGGTACCACTGGTCCCGGTGGCCGGCGGCTTCGCCAATCCCACGGACGGCGTGCTCACGGTCCCGGTCCCGGTCGACGTCGAACCGGGCCGGGTGGAGGTCCGGGTGATCACGGCGGCGGGCGTCGAGACGGCCGGCTTCCCGATCGACGTGGTGGACTGATCGATCGAGGTGCTGGACCGAGCAATCGGCGTGGGGCTTGGCGATTGGCGTGGGGGCTTCCCGATCGGCGTGGGGGCTGAGCGATCGGTGTGGGGCTTAGCGGTCGGCGTAGGGACTGAGCGAACGGTGTGGTGGCTTGGCGATCGGCGTGGTGGCCTGAGCGGTCGACGTCGAGGACGAGCGGTAGACGTGGAGGACCGAGCGCGGGCCTCCAGGGTGGCGTGCGGGCGGCGGGCCGGGTGGTGCGCCTCGATGGGCCGGGTGGCGGGCGGGGCGGCGCGCCCTGGCGTGCGGGGTGGCAGGCCCGGTGGGCCGGGTGGCGGACGGGGCGGCGCGCCCTGGTGTGCGAGGTGGCAGGCCCGGTGGGCCGGGTGGGGTGTGGGGCGGCCCGCCCTGGCGTGCTGGGTAGCGGACCGGGCGGCGTGCGGGGCGGCGCGCCCTGCACGCGGGGTGGCGGGCCCGGCGGGCCGGGTGGGGCGGACGGGGCGGCCCGCCCTGGCGGGCCGGACGGGGCTGCGGTCCTCCGTCAGTTCCGGTCCTCCGCCCGTTCCGGTCTCCCGCCCGTTCCGGTCTTCCGGGTGTCGATTCTGTGTGCGGCAGTGGCCGGAAGTGCAGCGGTCCGTTGAACCTCTGGCGCAGGTGCGTACGTATCTCCCCCTGAGGCGCGGGCGCGGGCACAATCGTCGCTCCCGGTGGCAACGGAGAGGCGGACGTCATGGTTCACGCGAATCGCACGATCGGTGCCGACTTGGCGGGCTCGGGCATCGACGGCCCTGGTACCGGGCTGCGCGGGCAGCTGGCCCGCCACGCGCTGCTCCCGCTGCGCCTCTTCCTGGGCGCCACCTTCCTCTACGCGGGGATCGACAAGCTGACCGACCGGGCCTTCCTGGCGGCCGGCGGGTCCGGTTCGCTCGGGGAGATGCTGCGTCAGGTCCACGACGTGGCGGCGCTGCCGCAACTCGTCGACCTGGCGCAGCAGAGCCCGGTGGGCTTCGGCTACGCCATCGCCGCGGGTGAGCTGGCCGTCGGCCTGGGGACGCTGGTCGGACTGCTGGGCCGGCTCGCGGCGTTGGGCGGCGCGCTGATCTCGCTGTCGCTATGGCTCACCGTGAGCTGGGCGACCACGCCGTACTACTACGGCAACGACCTCGCCTATCTGATCGCCTGGCTGCCGCTCGTGCTGGCCGGTACGCCTCGCTTCTCCCTCGACGCGGCCCTCGCCAACCGCCGCAAACGCCAGGGGGCGCAGCTGTTCGGCTAGGCCGTGTCCTTTGTTCGGCCAGGCCGCGTCTTCCGGATCGGCCCAGGTCGGCTCGTGGCGTTCCGCGGGCCGTGGTCTCCTCCGCGCCCTCATGGTGCGAGGCCCGCGACCGCTCACCCGGGGCTAAGCGCGCTGTGTCGTCGGGGCCTCCTCGGTGCGGTCGGCGTGGTGGCGGCGGATCGTGGCCCATACGGCGGCGGTGATGCCGGAGAGGAGGAGGCCGGCGGGGAGGGCCAGGAGCAGCCAGGGGCCGGGTGCCTCCCAGACGCCGAGGGCGTCGAGGCCGTAGGCCGTGCCGAGGGTGAGGGCGGTGACGCCGGAGATCAGCCGGGCCGGTTCGAAGGGGTGGCGCTTCACTGGAGGGCTCCCTGGCGGGTCGGGACGGTCGGTGCCGTGGCCGGTCGTGGGGTGGCGGGCACCGGGGGCGCGGCGGTGGCCGACGGGGGCGTGGTGGCCGTCGGGACGGGTGCCGGTGCGGCGGGCGGCGGCGGGGTCAGGGGCGGGGTGGCGCGTTGGATGTCGACCTGGCCGGCGCCGACGCTGAGGTCCAGGTCGAGCACCCCGTGCGGCTTCTCGCCCTTCTTGAGGCCGTCGGCGGGCAGCGTGATCGTCTTGTCCTGACCGCCCGCCAGCAGCTCCAGGTGCTCGGAGGCTTCGCCGGGCAGCCGGATGTCCCCCAGACCGACCGATATGTGCAGGTGGGTGGTGACACCCGGCGGCAGGGTCACCTGGAGGCGGCCCGCGCCCACGTCGGCGCTGGTGTGCACCGTGCGGCCGCCCTTGAGGGAGAGGCCGCCGAGGTCCAACTCGCCGGAGCCGGAGCCGAGTGCGTAATGCGGCCGCACGGCGGCGACGGTGGTCGGGGCCCAGCTGCGGTTCTGCCAGTCGGCCGTGAAGGTGCGCGGCAATACGGTCACGCCGGCCAGCATCATGGCCGTCAGCACCATGAGGAAGACCGTGCCGCCGCCGGTCCGTCCGAACCAGGCGCTGAGGACCAGTCCCAGGCCGAAGACGACCAGCGCGGCGGCCAGTCCCGCCTGGACGGACGGTACGAAGGTGGCGTGCCGGGCGACGGCGAGGGCGGTGCCGGCGCCGCCGAACAGGGCGAGCAGGAAGGTCAAACCGCCTATCGGACGGCCGGGACGCCGGTTCCTGCGCGGGCTGTGGGCCGGGTGGGCGCCGCCCGCCGGCACCGGCGCTCCCGGCGGCCGGGCGGCGCCGGCCCAGGCGTCCTGACCGGGAGCGGTGGCCGCGTCCGCGCCATGGGCGAAGCGGTAGGTGATGTCCAGGGGGAGCGGGGTGGTCTCGGGGCCCCACAGATAGCCCCCGGCGGCCGCGTCCCGCGAGCGCGGATCGCGCCACCAGGAGGGACTGGCGGGCACCGGCGGCGCCTTGGTCTCCGGCGGGGCGTCGGCGACCGCCTGGGCCGTGGCGGCGTCCATCGAATCCGGGCCCTGGGCCTCTGCTTGGCGGCGCCGCTGCGACCAGTACGCCGAACCGCCCACCGCCAGCAGCAGCATGATGGCGAAGGACATCATGCTGCCCTTGGCGAGCGTGGTCAGGAACAGTCCGCAGCCGACCAGCGCGAAGAGCAGCGCGGTCAGCGCCGAACCCTCGACACGGCCCGAAAGCAGCCTGCGGCCCTCGTTCTGCTCCTCGCCGTCGAGCGGGATCGCCAGCCAGGCGAAGCCGTAGAGAATCAGGCCGACACCGCCGACGGAGAGCACGGCCAGCACGATCCGGAAGATGACCGGGTCGAGGTCCCACTGCCGGCCCAGCCCGCCGCACACCCCGGCGATGACCTTGTGCCGCCGGCTGCGGCGCAGCGGCGGATGCGGTGGGGTGGGGCCGGCGGGGTCGGACGGCGCCGGCTCCGCGACGGGGGCTGCTTCGTTCATGGACTCATGGTGACAAGATCAACGCGGCCGCGGAATCCGTGAAAACCCTGGCAGAACCCTGAGATCCGCCGCCGGCATCCCCGACACCTCTCGGGGCCGTGCGGAAATCCCCCGCCGGCGGTCATATGCCACGAGCTTCCGCCCGTACCGGCGCACACGAGGCGACCTGCGGTGGGCCGGGGACCGTCCGCCGCCGCCGGAGACTATCGTTGCGCCTCGGATACGTACGGGTTTCCGGAGGGGCGTGCGGTGACGGAGGCGGCGTCGGTGGACGAAGGGCGACTGGTCGCCGGGCGGTATCGCCTGCTTGAGCGGATAGGCCAGGGCGGCATGGGGACCGTCTGGCGGGCCCGGGACGAACTCCTCGGGCGTCAGGTCGCCGTCAAGCGCCTGCACGTGTCACCGCAGCTCGAGGCGGACGAACTGGCGACCCGCCATGAACGCACCACGCGTGAGGCGCAGGCCGCGGCGCGCATCAACCACCCCAACGTCGTGGGCGTCCACGACGTCGTGGACGACGCCGGGCTGCCCTGCATCGTCATGGAGTACGTCCCCTCCACGACGCTCGGCGACGCCATCAAGGAGGCCGCACGGACCGGTGGTTCGGTCACCCCGCGCGAGGCCGCCCGGATCGGCCGCGGCATGATCGCGGCGCTGCGGGCCGCGCACGCCGCCGGTGTGCTGCACCGTGACGTCAAGCCCGGCAACGTGCTCCTCGGCGAGGACGGCCGGGTCGTGCTCACCGACTTCGGCATCGCGGTCGCCTCCGGGGCCTCCACCCTCACCAAGACCGGCGAGCTGGTCGGCTCCATCGACTACTTGGCGCCGGAACGCGTCAAGGGCGGCACCCCGGGCCCCGCCTCCGACCTGTGGGCGCTGGGCGCGACGCTCTATCAGGCGGTCGAGGGACGGCCCCCGTTCCGTAAGAACACCGCGGTCGAGACGGCCTACGCGATCGCCATGGACCCGCTCGACCCGCCGCGCAACGCCGGGCCGCTCACCCCGCTCATCGAGGCGCTGCTCGCCAAGGAACCGCAGGACCGGCCGACCACCGAGGTCGTCGAGCAGGCGCTGCGGGCGGCAGAAGCGGATGCGCAGACGGCGGTGCTGCGGCGCGGTGCGCCGCTGTACCCCGGTGGCGGGGCGGGCGGTGGGGAGCCGACCGCAGGCGACGGGACGGGTCTCTCCACCCGACAGGCGCCGCGGCCCACCGAGTCCACAATGGGCCAAGGGGCGGAACCCCTACCCGAATCCCGCACCGAGGCCGTTCCCCGGCCCGTTTCCGGGGGCCGCCGCCTAGCCGTCGTATGGGGTGTCGTGGGCGTCCTTGCCGCCACGGCCATCGCGGGCGGCGTGCTGTACACGGCCGGATATTTGGGTCCGTCGACGAATCAGGGAGCGGGAGGCGCGCAGGCCGCGCCGCCTGCCACAAAGCCGAAGCCGAAGTCGAAGCCAAGCCCGACCAAACTGCCACCCACTCCGGACGGATATCGCCGGGTCACAGAAAAGGATTTGGGCGTTTCCTTTCCAATTCCCGACGGGTGGACACGTCTCTACAAGCCGCAGCTCGACGAGGTCGACTACATCGACCCCACCCGGAAGGTCAACCTGAAGATCAGCGTGCTGAGCTTTGCAAGTGCGGACCCGGTCCGGCACTTTGCGCAGGTCGAGCAGCAGGTGAAAGCGCAGCAGGCCAGGGAAGGCCACAGCTACTCGCGGCTGCGGTTGCAGGACACCACATACCGGGGTCAGCCGGCGGCCATCTGGGAATACCTGTTTCAGGGGTCGGTCCGCATGTACCGTGCCACGGACCTGGGATTCGGGCGCGAGGGCGAACGCGAGTACGCTATTTATTTGTCCGCGCCCGATGCCCTGTGGACGCAGTACAAGCCGGTATTCAATGTGGTGTGCGATGGCTTCAGTCACAAGTAGTGTCAGCCACCGGTAGGGAAGGCCCGGTTGTTTATGGCGATCCGTGTGTGGCAGTTGGTTTGTGGCGGTCGCTGCGGCATCCGGTGCCCTGGCTGAAGCTGTCTCTTTGATGGGCTGGCCAGTTGATCGGGTATGTCCGTCCGGTTAGTGATCACTGGTGCGACGTGGGACCGGAACGAGCCGCTTATGTCAGCCGATCCCGGTCTGCGGTCGGCGGTGTGCCAATCACTGCCACATCCTTGAAGTCACCGTGTGGAAGTACCGCACCTACTCGCCTTTGCAGGAATTTCCGGACGAGCTTGATGGTTCCAGACCGCTCACAAACGGCTGATCAGGTGTGCCTGCGACGGCACGTCGGAACGTATCCTGACCGCGATCCTGGCAGCGGCCGACGATGGCGACGATCGCCGCCTAAAAAGGAGCCCGCGCAGAGGCGGTATGCGCAGCAGGCTCCCGGGACTTGCTCCCGGGAGCCTGCTGTTCGAGGACGACCGTTGATGAGTCTTCTCAGCATTGTCGTCATGCTCGGGCCGGAGCATCGTGCTCCGGCGAGTTCAACGGCCGTCTGCTCTTCGGTGCACTCCTGGCCGAGGCCGGCGTGCTGTGGCGCCACGTCAGTTATGACGCCGATCAGCACTTCTTACGCCAGGTCGCAGGCCGTGTCTGCGTGGTCTGGCTTGACTCCGAGGTCCCACAGCTCCGCCCGACATGCGCTGTCGCCCTCCGGGCCCCCGGGGCTCGACCCGACGGCACATGCGCGCCTCGCTACCGGGCCGACCTTGTAGCCTTTGTCGCGCAGGTAACTCGTGCAATCTCCCGCAGACGCCGAGGCAGGCGTCGCGAGGGCCACCGGCAGAGCCGTCACGATCAGGGTCAGAGATGCGGCGGCAGCTGTACGACGCAGCGCTCCGCCTCGGTGTTTCGTGCGAATCTTTTCATGCATGGAACTTCCCCTCTCGTCATGCATGGAGCTTCCCAGTTGATTTCCGCTGGCGCGGTTTCCTCGTCGAGTTCGCGCCGGTCATGCGCGCACTCGGCAGCGTTGGCTGTATTGGCACTAGAATCCGAGAGAACTCGTCAGAACATGCCGCATCGGCGATATGGGTTCCGTGCATTCCAGCCAGAACTCTCGCGCCTCGCCGACATGCCAACGCGTGGACAATCAACGGTGATTGATCATACCAGCGTGCTCCCGGAGGGCGTTCTGTGAGCCTTGTGCGGTTCTCGTAGTGCTTGATGCCAGGTTGTTTCGGTTCTGAGGCTTGCGGTTCGCCGTCGCTGCGGTGTGCTGGTGGTCGTGGGTGAACACCCTCCGTACCCGGGTGACTTGTCGGACCAAGCCTGGGAGCTGATCCGGCCGGTCATCACCGCTTGGAAAGCCCGGCGCCGCTCCGGTGTGGCCGGTTGCGTCCGCGTGCTTCAGGCACCAGTCCTGGGCTGCATCGGGGGCGGCGGTATCAACACCGAATTCGGCGCAATTTATGCACTCGCCCATGTGCCCCAGATCCAGGGCCGGTTAGGCTTGCACGGTCCGTTCCAGGTACCGGTACCACCCCTCACGATGCACCCCCGGGGCGCTGCGGGACGTTGGCGCCCTCCATCTCCATTGTCGTGATCGACTTGGGTCCAGCGATTTCGAAGCGGTCGGGCAACCAGTCCGCGACACCGTCCGCCACAACCCCGCCCCGGTGAACGTTCCCGGTCACGGCACTAGGGGCGGTATCCGGGTCCTGTCAGGGTCGACCCTGATGTCCCGGCCGCCCGGCGCGTGTGACGATCGGGGACATGACCACCGCACCACCCCGCGCCGAGACGACCTACGCCACGGCGCCGGACCCCGACGAGCCGCCCGTGCGCAAGCTCTACCGCAGCGCCGACGGGCGGCTGCTCGGCGGCGTCGCGCGCGGACTCGCCGGGCACCTCGGCCTGCCGGTCTCCTGGGTGCGGATCGTCTTCGTGGCCCTCTTCATGGCCGACGGGATGGGCGCCCTGCTGTACGCCGCGTTCTGGTTCTTCGTCCCGCTGGGCGTCGGCGGCGTGGAGCGCCGGCAGCCCGCCCCCGGCGACGGCAGACGGCGGCTGCTGGCCCGCCGGCCCGACCGGGGGCAGGTCTTCGCGCTGATCGCCCTGTTGGCCGGCGCCGGCGTCGTCGCCTCCCGCTTCCAGCTCGGCCAGGCCGACGGCTATCTCTGGCCGGTGCTGCTGATCGGTGCCGGTGTCGCCCTGGTGTGGCGTCAGGCGGACAACTCCCGGCGTGCCCAGTGGCTGGAGCTCGGCCGCCGCAAGGGGCTGCTGCCGGTGCTGCGCGGTGCGGCCGGGGTGTTGCTGGTCTGCGTCGGCGTGACCGGCATCGTGGTGCTGCAGGGCTCGGTGCAGCACCTCGGCTCGGTGCTGCAGGCCGCGCTCGCCGTCCTCGTCGGCATAGCCCTGCTGGCCGGCCCGTATCTGGTGCGGATGGCCCAGGACCTCTCCGAGGAGCGGCTGATGCGGATCCGCGCCCAGGAGCGCGCCGAGGTCGCCGCCCACGTCCACGACTCCGTGCTGCACACCCTCACCCTGATCCAGCGCAACGCCGACGACCCCCGCGAGGTGGCGCGGCTGGCCCGGGCCCAGGAACGCGAACTGCGCGCCTGGCTCTACAAGCCCGAGGGCCGCGGCAAGGAGGAGGACGAGGAGCCGGCCACGCTCGCGGAGGCGGTGCGCAAGGCCGCCGCCGAGGTGGAGGACCACCACGGCGTCCCCATCGAGGTCGTGGTCGTCGGTGACTGCCCGCTCGACGAGGCACTGGGCGCCCAGATGCAGGCCGCGCGCGAGGCGATGGTCAACGCCGCCAAGTACGGCGGCGAGGGCGGCGCGGTCCAGGTGTTCGCCGAGGTGGAGGGCTCATCGGTCTTCGTCTCGGTGCGCGACCGGGGCCCGGGATTCGACCTGGACGCCGTCCCCGCCGACCGGATGGGCGTCCGCGAGTCGATCATCGGCCGGATGGAGCGCCACGGCGGCACCGCCCGGCTGCGCTCCGCCCCCGAAGGCGGCACGGTCGTCGAGCTGGAGATGGAGCGCACGGCGCAGGAGAGCGACATATGAACGGGCCGGCGGGACACGGGATGATGGCCGGGCAGACACCGAAGGACGGACGGAAGACATGAGCAGCGAGGGCGCACAGCAGGACGACAACGGCGGCGCGGAGGACGGCGACCGCACCGTACGGGTGGTGCTGGTCGACGACCACCGGATGTTCCGTACGGGCGTCCAGGCCGAGATCGGCCAGACCGAGCGGACCCGCGTCGAGGTGGTCGGCGAGGCCGCCGACGTCGACCAGGCGATCACGGTCATCACCGCCACCCGCCCCGAGGTCGTCCTCCTGGACGTCCACCTCCCCGGGGGCGGCGGCGCCGAGGTGCTGCGCCGCAGCGCCACGATGATGGCCGACCCCGAGCGCCCGGTGCGCTTCCTCGCCCTCTCCGTCTCCGACGCGGCCGAGGACGTCATCGGCGTCATCCGCGGCGGCGCCCGCGGCTACGTCACCAAGACGATCACCGGCACGGACCTGGTCAAGGCGATCTTCCGGGTGGCCGACGGCGATGCGGTCTTCTCCCCGCGGCTGGCCGGCTTCGTCCTGGACGCGTTCGCCTCGACGGACGCCCCGCCGATCGACGAGGACATGGACCGCCTCACCCAGCGCGAGCGCGAGGTGCTGCGGATGATCGCCCGCGGCTATGCGTACAAGGAGGTCGCCAAGCAGCTGTTCATCTCGGTGAAGACGGTCGAGTCGCATGTCTCGGCGGTGCTGCGCAAGCTCCAGCTGTCCAACCGCCACGAGCTGACCCGCTGGGCCGCGGCCCGCCGCCTGGTCTGACGGGCGGGACGGGGCGCGGGCGGCGCAGTAGCAGCGATACCGACGTCACACGGGCAACAGAGGGCACAAAGGAGGGCGCAAAGGAGGGCGTAAAGAAGGATCAAAGACGGGCAACCAGGACCACACGGATCGCCATCTAAGGGCGCGGAGAGGCTCACTGCCGAAGGCGGGGCCCGAACCATCCCACCCCACGTCCTTCGCGTATGCGTCCTGGAAGCGAGTTCCCGATGAGCCTGACGGGCACGCCCTTCTTCCTCACCTCGATCGCGCTGCTGATCATCGCCGTCGTGCTGCCGCTGGCCATCTGGAGCCGGATAGCCGGACCACCGCTGCTGCGCGGTCTCGCCCGGCTGCTGATGCTGCTGTTCGCCCAGATCACCGCCATCACCGTGGTGTTCGTGCTGGTCAACAACGCGAACAACCTCTACGACACCTGGGGCGACCTGCTCGGCACCGACAGTCATGTCGCGGCCGCGAAGGACCTCGGACCGGACGGCATGGGCGGCCGGCAGATCAAGAACCAGCCCAAGCAGATCCAGCAGTTCCGGCCGGCCGACGACCCGAAGGTGGGCCCCGGCGTCCAGATGACCAACCTCAAGGGCCGCATCTCGGGCGTGGTCGGCGAGGTGTACGTCTGGCTGCCGCCGCAGTACAACGACCCGGCTTTCCGGAACAAGAAGTTCCCCGTCGTCGAGCTACTGCCCGGCTACCCCGGGTCGGCGAAGGCATGGTTCGGCGCGCTGCACGTCGCCGAGCAGCTCGGCCCGATGATGCAGCGCGGCGAGATCAAGCCCACCATCCTGGTGGCGCCGCGCACCACCCTCCTGACCGGGGCCGACACCGGCTGCGTCAACGTCACCGGCAAGGTCAACGCGGACAGCTGGCTGACCGTCGACGTGCGCCAGATGATCGTCGACAACTTCCGGGCCGGCGACCGGCCGCACTCCTGGGCCCTGGCCGGCTACTCGGCCGGCGCCCACTGCGCGGCCAAGCTGGCCCTGGCCCACCCGGACCGCTACCGCGCCGCGGTCGCCATGTCGGGCTACAACGACCCGGCGCTGGAGCCCGATTCGCTCGCCGGCAAGGACCCCCAGCTGCGGGTCCGGTCGAACCCGCTGCACATCCTGAAGGCCGCCAACGCGGCCGGCCGTCCGCCGCGGACCGCCCTGTACGTGTCGGGCGCGGCCGGCGACGGCTTCCAGGCGGGCATCGGCCTCCAGCAGCTCGCCAAGCGTCCGACGACGGTCACCGTGCACCGGATAGCGGCCAACGCCGGCGGCCACACCACCTTGGTGTGGCGCAACCAGGTGCCGGAGATCTTCCGCTGGCTGGGCACCCAGCTGCGCGCCTGAGCCGGTGGGCTGCGGGGCCCGAATCGGCGGACTGCGGGGCCCGCGCCGGCGGACCGCGTGACCTGAGCCGGCGGACTGCGGGCCTGAGCCGACACCGGCTGCAGCCGACCATCCGGCTGCAGCAGACCGGCCGCCCGGACCCACACGCGGGCCCACACCGCGGACGCGCACGCGGACCCACACGTGGACCCACAACGCGGACCCACACGCGGCACGCCGGCCCCCGGCGGACGCCCACGCCGGCCCCGGCCCCGTCGCCCCTACGCCGGCCGCGCGGCCCCCGCGAAAGGCATCTGGTCGATCGGCGCGATCCGCACCGGCGCGCCCGGGTGCGGCGCGTGGATCATCTTGCCGTCCCCGATGTAGAGCCCCACATGGCTGACGGCCGTGTAGAAGAACACCAGGTCCCCGGGCGCCAGTTGGGCACGGTCGATGCGCGGGCCGGCGTTGATCTGGGTGTAGGTCGTGCGCGGCAGGGAGACCCCGCCCGCCCGCCACGCGGCCTGGGTCAGTCCCGAGCAGTCGTACGCGGAGGGTCCGGTCGCGCCCCAGACGTACGGCTTGCCGAGCGCGGCGTAGGCGAACGAAACCGCCCGGGCGGCCCGCGCGTTGGGCGCCGCTTGCGCCGAGGCGCCGGCCGCGGCCGCCGACCCGGTGGGGATCCCGCCGAGCAGACCGCCGTCGCGCCCGCCGCCCGCACGGTCCGCCCGGCCGCCGGCCGTCCCGGCCCGGGAACCGTCCGGTCCGGCCATCCGGCCCCGCTGTTCCGCCGTCAGCCGGTCCAGCAGCTGCTCGGCGGCGTCCAGTTTCCGCACGACGGTGACCCGGTGCTTCTTCAGCGCGGCCTCGTTCCGGGTGAGCCGTTCCGCGGTCTCCTCGGCCCGCTGCCGGACCTGCCGCACACTGCCGAGCCGGCGCGCGTAGCCGGCCACCGCGGTCGCCTGGTGGCTGCCCGTCCGCTGCAGGACCGCGGCGCCGTCCAGATAGCGCTGCGGATCGGCGGACAGCAGCAGCCGTACGGTCGGGTCCACGCCGCCGGAGCGGTACTGGGAGGCGGCCAGGGCGCCCAGCCCGGCCCGTGCGGCGTTCAGTTCCCCGGCCCTGCGGGCGGCCTCGTCCTGCAGCCTGCTCAGCTCCTCGCGTGCGGTCGCGGCGGTTTCCTTCGCGCCGTCGTACTTCTGTGTGGCCACCTCTGCCTCCTGGTACAGCTCGTCGACCCGGGCCTGGACCTGGGCGGGGGTGGGCCGGTCCGCCGCCTGGCCGGTGCCGTCGAAGGTGGTGGCGGTGGCGGCGCCGGCGAGGGCCAGGGTGGCGGCCGTACGGGCGGTGCGCGCGCTGCGCGAGCCGCCGGTGAGCGCGGCGAGCGGATGTCGCCTGGGCTTGCGGTGCGAGGCCACGGTGGCCGTCACTTCCTTCCCTTCGGGCCGGGGGCCCGGCGGCGGCCCGTGGGACGGAGCGGGCCGCCGCCGTATCTCCCGGCGGGGCGGCCGACGGGACGCCGGTGCGGAGTCCGGCGCGGCGGGAGTCGGCCGCCTGGAGGAGGACGCTAAGCCCGGGCGTCATGGAGGTGGGCTGGCTTGCGCGGCATTGTTCGGTTTCGACCGCTGCCGGAACGCGGGTGACCGGAGCGTCATCGCCCGTTCGCCGCGGCCGCTCCGCGCTGACCGAAGCGACGAATGGGGACACCCTGCCGGAAAGGGCGTGCTATGCGGCGGATACGATCCCGCCCCATGGACGTAGTCATCAATATCTTCGTCGGCCTGCACATCATCGGCATCGCCTCACTGCTGGGCGGGTTCCTGACGCAGATGAAGGCGATGGGTGCGGGCACCGCCCGGTTCGTTCCGGCCATGCTGCACGGCGCGCTGACGATGCTGGTCACCGGCATCGTGCTGGTCGGCCTGAACCAGGCGCAGGGCCACCCGGTCAACAACATCAAGATCGGCATCAAGATGGCCGTCCTGGTGGTGATCCTGGCGCTGGTCTACGTCAAGCGGGACGAGGAGCAGGTCGACAAGGCGCTGTTCGGCGCGGTCGGCGGCCTCACGGTGGCCAACATCTTCATCGCGGTCCTCTGGACCTGACCACGCCGGCCGCCGGACCCCGGGCTCGTACGGCCCGGGACCCGCAACGGCGCCCCACAAACCGCACACCGCGCGGTCGTCGCACTCCGGGATCCGGAGGCGAGGGCCGCGCGGTGGCGTGTGGGGGGTGACCGTGGGGGGTGGACCTGGGAGGAGCGGGGCCGGGCGTCAGCCCGGGCGGACGCTCCCGTAGATCGGCATGTAGTAGATCGACTCCTCCCGGACGTTGGCGCCCGGGTGCGGGGCGTGGATCATCTTGCCGCCGCCTATGTACATGCCGACGTGGCTGATGTCGTCGAAGAAGAAGACCAGGTCACCGGGTTGCAGGTCCTTGGTCGCCACCCGCTGGCCGACCTTGACCTGGTCCCAGGTGGTGCGCGGCAGGTCGACCCCGGCCGCCTTCCACGCCGCCTGGGTCAGCCCCGAGCAGTCGTAGGACGAGGGCCCGGTGGCGCCCCAGACGTACGGCTTGCCGATCTGGGCGCGGGCGAAGGCCAGGGCCTGCTGGGCCTTGGTGGACTGCGAGCCCCCGGTGGAGCCGCCGGTGTCCCCGCCGGTCTGGCCGCCGGTCGAGCCGCCGTCCTGCTGGCGCTGCCGCTCGCGCTCCTGCTGCTTGCGCGCCTCCTCCTCGGCCCGGCGCTTGGCCGCCGCCTCCTTCCGGCGCTCCAGTTCGGCCAGCCGCGCCTTCTCCTGGGCGGTCAGCCGGGACAGCAGCTGCCGGGCCTCGGCCAGCTTCTGCTGGACGGAGCGCTTGGACTCCTTCAGGGCGGCCTGCGAGCTCTGCAGGTGGTCCAGGCTGCGGCTGGCCTCGGCCCGCTGGCGGGCGGCCGCCGCGGCCTGCTGCTGGTAGTCGGCGACGGCCTGCTGCTGCCGCCCGGTCAGCCGCTCCATCAGGTGGCTGCGGTCGAAGAACTGCTGCGGGTTCTTGGCGAGCATCAGCTGCGCGGTCGGGTTCATGCCGCCGGTGCGGTACTGGGCCGAGGCGAACGTACCGAGCTCCCGCCGGGTCTCGTTCATCTTCTCGGCCCGCTTGGCCGCGGCGTTGAGCAGCCCGTCCACGGTCTCGCGCTGGTGATCGGCGCGCTCCTTGGCCGCGTTGTACTTCTGGGTGGCCACCTCGGCCTGCCGGTAGAGGCCGTCGACCTTCTGCTTGACCTCTTCGATGCTGGGCTTGGGGGCTCTGGGGGCGGCGTCCGCGGTCTGCGAGAGCAGGGTGACCGAGGCGAGCGCGGCGGTGGTGAGCCCGGCCGCCGTACGGCGGCTCCCGGGCGAGGTGAGAACGCTGGTGCGCGGCTTGCGATGGGACGCCAAGGCCGGCAACTCCTTCCGTGGACCGCCTACCGGGTTAGCTGTCGGGTTCGGGCGGTGTCGCTGACGGAAGGCCGTGCCCTACGGTCCGTACGTCCGCTTGCGGCGGTCGGACGGATCGATTCACCCCGGTGGTGCTGGTGGGTCCCCGGCTCCGGGTGACCCGTGCGTGACCGGAGGGACACATCGCGGGCAGGGCCGGACTCGGCGCGGGCGGCCCGTGCGAACGCTGTCGTCCGCGGGGAGGCGGGCTGCCTGAGCGAGGACGTTAGCCAACTCGTGTGGCTCCTGTGAAGGCTGATGTTCGATATGCCCGAAACCTTTTTGTGACCTGAGTGATGCCGTTCCGCTTCGGGAGGCGGCCGTTCCGTTTCCGGCGGTGCGCATAAGCCGCATTCGGCCGGGCGTCCGATGGCCACGACCGCCGGTGGATACCGCGCGTTCTCCGGCCGTCCCGGTCACTTGTCCACAGTCCGCGGCGCGCTGTCGGTGCGGCGGCCTAGACTCGGTGGGCGATGAGCAGCCTCTTTGACGACAGCTTCCTGGCGGACCTCGCCCACAAGGACGAGGGGCCCCCGCCGCCTCCCGAGGACGAGCACGAGCCGGTCCCCGAGGAGATCCCCGCCGACCTGTTCGGCGGGCGGTTCGACGCGCCCGCGCCCAGGGACGCGTACTACCGCGACGGCGCCGCCCGCCCGGCCATCGACCCCGCCGCGCTGCTCGAGGGGCTCAACGACCAGCAGAAGGCCGCCGTGGTGCACACCGGCGGCCCGCTGCTGATCGTCGCCGGCGCCGGCTCCGGCAAGACCCGGGTGCTCACCCACCGCATCGCGCATCTGCTCGCCGAGCGGCATGTCCACCCCGGCCAGATCCTCGCGATCACCTTCACCAACAAGGCCGCCGGCGAGATGAAGGAGCGCGTCGAGCAGCTGGTCGGCCCGCGCGCCAACGCCATGTGGGTGTCCACCTTCCACAGCGCCTGCGTGCGGATCCTGCGCCGCGAGTCCAAGAAGCTGGGCTTCACGTCCTCCTTCTCGATCTACGACGCCGCCGACTCCAAGCGCCTGATGTCCCTGGTCTGCCGCGATCTGGACCTCGACCCCAAGCGCTTCCCGCCCAAGTCCTTCAGCGCGAAGATCTCCAACCTCAAGAACGAGCTCATCGACGAGGAGACCTTCGCCGGGACGGCGGCCGACGGGTTCGAGAAGACGCTGGCCGAGGCGTACGCGATGTACCAGGCACGGCTGCGCGAGGCCAACGCCCTGGACTTCGACGACATCATCATGACCACGGTCAACCTCCTCCAGGCCTTCCCGGACGTCGCCGAGCACTACCGCCGCCGCTTCCGGCACGTGCTCGTGGACGAGTACCAGGACACCAACCACGCCCAGTACACCCTCGTCCGCGAGCTGGTCGGCACCGGCACCGCCGAGATCCCCGCCGCCGAGCTGTGCGTCGTCGGTGACGCCGACCAGTCGATCTACGCCTTCCGCGGCGCCACGATCCGCAACATCCTCCAGTTCGAGGAGGACTACCCGGACGCCACCACGATCCTGCTGGAGCAGAACTACCGCTCCTCGCAGACGATCCTGTCCGCCGCCAACGCCGTCATCGAGCGCAACGAGAACCGCCGCCCCAAGAACCTCTGGACCGACGCCGGCGCCGGCGCCAAGATCAACGGCTATGTCGCGGACACCGAGCACGACGAGGCGCAGTTCGTCGCCGACGAGATCGACCGGCTCACCGACGCCGGCGACGCCAAGGCCGGCGACGTCGCCATCTTCTACCGCACCAACGCCCAGTCCCGTGTCTTCGAGGAGATCCTCATCCGGGTCGGGCTGCCCTACAAGGTCGTCGGCGGAGTGCGCTTCTACGAGCGCAAGGAGGTCCGCGACGTCCTCGCGTACCTGCGCGTGCTCGCCAACCCCGAGGACAGCGTCCCGCTGCGCCGCATCCTGAACGTCCCCAAGCGCGGCATCGGCGAGCGCGCCGAGGCGATGATCGACGCCCTGTCGCTCCGCGAGAAGATCACCTTCCCGCAGGCCCTGCGCCGGGTCGACGAGGCCTACGGCATGGCGGCCCGCTCCGCCAACGCCGTCAAGCGCTTCAACGTCCTGATGGAGGAGCTGCGGACGATCGTGGAGTCCGGCGCCGGGCCCGCCACGATCCTGGAGGCCGTCCTGGAGCGCACCGGCTACCTCGCCGAACTCCAGGCGTCCACCGACCCGCAGGACGAGACCCGGATCGAGAACCTCCAGGAACTCGCCGCGGTCGCCCTGGAATTCGAGCAGGACCGTGGCGTCGGGGCGGAGACATCAGGGACCGCCGTCCCCGGCGGCACGCTCTCCGACTTCCTCGAACAGGTCGCGCTGGTCGCCGACTCCGACCAGATCCCCGACGAGGACGAGGAGGGCAGCGGCGTGGTCACCCTCATGACGCTGCACACCGCCAAGGGCCTGGAATTCCCCGTCGTCTTCCTGACCGGCATGGAGGACGGCGTCTTCCCGCACATGCGCGCGCTGGGCCAGGCCAAGGAGCTGGAGGAGGAGCGCCGGCTGGCGTACGTCGGCATCACCCGCGCCCGCGAGCGGCTGTACGTCACCCGCTCGACGATGCGCAGCGCCTGGGGCCAGCCCTCGTACAACCCGCCGTCGCGGTTCCTGGAGGAGATCCCGGACGACTACGTCGAGTGGAAGCGCACCGGGCCGGCGACGCCGTCCGCGTCGATGGGCGGACTGTCGTCCCGTGGCGGCAGCGGTGGCGGTGGCGGCTTCGGCGGGGGCATCGGCTCCTCGCTGTCCTCGTCCCGCGGCAACGGACCGAGCGGGTTCGCCACCCGCCGGACCAAGGACCGCCAGGTGGTCTCGCTGGCCGTCGGCGACCGCGTCACCCACGACAGCTTCGGGCTGGGCACGGTCGTCGCCGTCAAGGGCAGCGGGGACAACGCCGAGGCGACCATCGACTTCGGCGGCGAGAAGCCCAAGCGGCTGCTGCTGCGGTACGCGCCGGTGGAGAAGCTCTGACGGAGTTCCGGGCGCCGGCCGGTGGCCGGCGCTGCAGGAACGGTACGCCGGTGGTCAGTTGGGGTTGAGGCCGTGGCTGCGCAGCCACGGGATCGGGTCGACGGCCGCGCCGCCCCCGGGACGCACCTCGAAGTGCAGATGCGGACCGGTGGAGTTGCCGGAGTTGCCCGAATAGGCAATTTGGTCACCGGCCTTGACCGAGCCCGAGCGGATCTTGGTGCTGCTCAGATGGCAGTACCAGGTCTCCGTGCCGTCCGGCGCGGTCACGATCGCCATGTTGCCGTAGGCGGAGTTCCACTGGGTCCGGATGGTGCCGTCGGTGGCGGACATGACCGGGGTGCCGTAGCTGACCGGGAAGTCGATGCCGGTGTGGACGGACATCCAGTTCACGCCGGCCTGGCCGAAGAGCGCGCTGAGCCCGTGCTGGGTGACCGGCAGCACGAACTTCGGCCGCATCGCCTCCTTGCGGGCGGCCTCGTCGGCCTTGCGCTTGCGCTCCAGCGCCTGGCGTTCCTTGAGGTCGATCCGTTCCTGGGTGCGGCTGGCCCGGTCGCGGAAGTCGTCGGCGCCGGCGCTGAGTCCGGCGAGCTGGGTGTCGAGCTTCTTGTTGGCCGCGGTCCGCTGGACGCCGCCCGGGTCGGGCGCGGCGGCCTGGGTGCTGGTGTCGTCCTTGCCGTTGCCGCCGAGACCGGCGACGGACGCGGCGGCCACCCCGCACACGCCCATGGCGGCGACCGACGGTACGGCGACGGTCAGCAACGCCGAACGCTTCGCCGGGCGGCGCCGGCCGCGGCCGCGGACCGGCTTCCCGGCGGCGGGCCCGGCGACCCGCCGGGAAGCCGGGGCCGGAGGCACCGGCATTGCCTGGGTGGGCGCGTCGGCCACGGCGGCGGCGTCTTCGCCCGGGACCTCGTCGGTGGCGCCGGTGCCGGTGCCGTCCCGGTCGTCCCAGGTGGCGGAGTCGGCCGGGGGCGGGCCGGGCTGGGCGGGGATGCCGGCCATCAGCGGCTGGTCGGTGGTGGACCAGATCGCGGTGGCCTCGTAGCTCGCGGTGTCGAACTGGTCGGTGCCCCTCGCGTCGAGGCCGACGGCGTCGAAGGTGGCGGTCTCGAAGGCCGCCGTCTCGAAGGCCGCGGCCTCCTCGACCGCGGTGGCCTGCTGGCCGAGGGCGTCATAGCCGCCCGTCGTGCCGTACGTCCCCGTGGCCTCCGGCCCACCCACCGTCTCGTAGGCACCGGTCGTCTCGTAGGCACCGGTCGTCCCGTACGCCTCGTACGCGCCGACGGCGTAACTGCCGGTCTCGTAGCCGGTGGTGGGGTAGCTCCCGGTGTCGTACCCGCCGACGCCGTAGACCGTGGCGCCGTGGGCGTCGTAGCCGCTCGGGTCCTGCGCCGGGGTCTCGTACGCGGTGTGCGCGTAGGGGTCGTAGGTGCCGGTGTCCCACTGTCCGGTGGGGTAGCTGCCGGTGTCGTACGTGCCGGTGGCGTAGCCGTCGCCGGCCGTCGGGTAGGTGCCCGTGCCGTAGTCGCCGGCGCCGTAGCTGCCCGTGCCGTACGTGTTCATGTCGTAGGCGCCGGTGTCGTACGTCCCGCCCGTATAGCCGCCGGTGTCGTAACCGGCCGTGGCGTGGGCACCGGTGTCGTACGTGCCGGGGAGCGAGCCGAAGAGGGGGTCGCCGTCGCCGTATTCGGCACCACCGGCCGGGGAATACTGCTGCCCGTAGGACTCGTAGGCCGGATAGTGCGCATACGAGGCGTCGGAAGCGGAGCCGGTCGGAAGCGGGGCCTCCGATGGGTGACGGTCGTTCACCAACTTCTCTTTCGCCTCGGCAGCAGGAGAATTAGCGGCGACTGTACCCGGCGGTACACGACGGCGACAATCTTCCACCGGTTTTAGGCTCGCCGAGACCGGGCATTTGGCCGCCTTTCGGCAGAGCCCATGCGAGTTCTTGGCGCCCCGTTCGATCCCTGTTCGATCGCATGTCACGGTACGCAGCGGGCTCAGGCCACGGATATGGCTCCGCCGGCCCCCTCCTCGGCCGCCGGGTCCGCGGCGGCCAGTGCCTCGCGTATGCCGGCTGCGACGATGCCGTTCACCGGAAGGGCGAGATGTCCGACACCGGCGACATGGACGTTGTGGGCGAGCAAATCCGGGTGATCGATTCTGGCCGTGGTGGCCGGAATCATCACCTGATCCGCCTCGCTCCAGAAAGCGACATAGTGCGTCCGGCAATTCGGCGCCGGCAGTGACAACTCCGCTATCACCTCGGAATCGGGGCGCATCTGGCGGACGATCGGGTGCGCCGACATCAAAGGGGCGATGCGGGTGCCGGAGTGCGGGGTGCCGAGCGTGACGACCCTGCGGACCCGGGCGTCGCCGCCGAGCCGCTGGACGTAGTAACGCGCGATCAGGCCACCCAGGCTGTGCCCCACGATGTCCACCCGGCGGTGGCCGGTCCGTGCGCACACATCCGCCACATGCCGGCCCAGCAGCTCGGCCGCCTTCCGGACGTCGCAGGTCAGCGGGGAGTAGTTGAGCGCCTCGACATGGCACCAGCCGTGGCGGTGCAGCGAACGGCGCAGCAGCACGAAGACGGAACGGTTGTCGATGAAGCCGTGCAGCAGGAGGACCGGCGGGTGCGACCGGCCCTCGGTCGGGAGGAGTGGAGGGCGGTCCTCCGCCGGGCGGGACGGGCGTGGCACGGGGCGTTCCTGGGGGATGCCGGTGGGATAGAGGAGCAGATGCCCGGCGAGGACCGCCAGGTCGACGAGGGTGCTGCGAAGACAGGGCAGGGTCTGCATGACCGACCTCCCGAACGGCATACGGCAGGCGGCGCTGACCCCCGATGCCCTCGTGGGAAGCCATGAGCGGCGGCGCACGGGCGCACTCGCCCCGATGCGCGTGACGATCGATGATGCGGCGGCCCGGCCGCGGCTCCCCGGGCGCCCGGTCCGTGCGCACTCCGCCCGGCCCTGGCGGTACGGCGCACGGAACGCGGCGCGTAGCGAACGTGTCCCAGGTGTGATTTCCCCCTCGCCGGATGTCACGAAACGGCTGGATACTGGATGCTGGCGATAACGTTCGTTCACGTCGTGGCCGCCGGATCGCGGCCGCGCGCCCGATTGTCGGCTTTGCGGCACCACCGTGCCGTGCAGGGCTTGGAGGCAGTGATGAGTGTGGCTCGGCAGGACGGAGCGCAGGCGGAGACCCCTGGCGCGGCGGGCCGGTCGGGGCCGATCCGTGTCGTGGTGGCCAAGCCGGGGCTGGACGGGCACGACCGGGGCGCCAAGGTCATCGCCCGGGCGCTGCGCGACGCCGGTATGGAGGTCATCTACACCGGGCTGCACCAGACCCCGGAGCAGATCGTCGACACCGCGATCCAGGAGGACGCCGACGCGATCGGGCTGTCCATCCTCTCCGGCGCGCACAACACCCTCTTCGCGAAGGTCATCGCCCTGCTGGAGGAGCGCGACGCGGCGGACATCAAGGTCTTCGGCGGCGGCATCATCCCCGAGGCCGACATCCCCCCGCTGAAGGCCCAGGGCGTCGCCGAGATCTTCACTCCCGGCGCGACCACCGCCTCGATCGTGGAATGGGTCAACGCGAACGTGCGCTCGCTGGCGGTCTGAGGCCCCGGCGCCGACGGCGGTGATCATGGCGCGGACCCGTGGTCCGGGGCAGCGCTCGCGGCGGCCGTATCGGCATGGGCGGCCGTATCTGCATCGGTGGCAGCAGCGGTAGCGGGAGCCGCAGCGGCATCGGCCGTGGTCGGGCCGGTGCCGCCGGGCGTCTCCGCGTCCGGCGGCGGGGTGAGTTCGGCGCGCATCGTGGCGCGCAGCCGGAGCGTGCCGACCAGTCGCTGGAACGCCTCGGACCAGTAGCCGCCGGAGCCGGGCGAGGCGCCCTCGGGCTCGTCCGTGACCGCCGTGAGCATGGCGAGCCGGTCCGCCGCCGCCGGGTCCAGACAGCGCTCGGCCAGGCCCATCACCCCGCTGAAGCTCCACGGATAGCTGCCGGCGTCCCGGGCGATGTCCAGCGCGTCGACCACGGACCGGCCCAGCGGCTCGGCCCAGGGGACCGCGCACACCCCGAGCATCCGGAAGGCGTCCGACAGCCCGTGCGCGGCGATGAACTCCGCCACCCAGCCGGCCCGTTCCCCGTCCGGCAGGACGGTCAGCAGCTTCGTCAGGTCGCGTGAGGAGCCGGCCGGTGCGACCTCGCCGGTCCGGGACGGCGCACCGGGCACGCCCAGCAGGGCCCGCGCCCAGGCGGCGTCCCGCTGGTGTACGGCGGCCCGGCACCAGGCGTCGTGCAGCTCGGTCCGCCAGTGGTCCGCCACCGGGAGCGCGACGATCTCCTCAGGGCCGCGGCCGCCGAACCGCGCCTGCCATCCGCCGAGCGGGGTGGCCTCCACCAACTGGCCCAGCCACCAGGCCCGTTCGCCCCGCCCGGACGGTGGCTTGGGCACCACCCCGTCCCGCTGCATCCCGGCATCGCACTCCTGGGGCGGCTCGACCCGGACCACCGCCTCCGGGCCCGCCGCGGGATCCAGGGTGACGCAGGCGTGCGCCCGCTGCGCCATCCGGGCCGCGAGGGCCGAGCCGGGCAGCGCGGAGAGCAGCTCGGCGGCGGTGGCCCGGACCGTCCGGCTGCGGTCGGACAGCGACTGCTCCAGGAAGGGCTCGTCGCCCGCCGTGAGCCCCTCGCGCAGCGAGTCCAGGAACATCAGCCGGTCCTCGGCGCGCTCCGAGGACCAGGTCGTCAGCAGCAGTTCCCGGCCCGCCTCCGCATCGCGGCGGCGCACCGCCGTCAGCAGGGCCACCCGCTCCGCGAACAGCCCCTCCTCCCACCGCCGGGCGATCTCCTCGGGTGCCTCCCCCTCGGGCAGGACGGCCGCACCGCCGGTCCCGCGGAGCGCGAACTTCCAGGCGTCGTTGAGCCGCGCCAGCCACAGCGCCCGCGGCCCGGCCAGCGCCAGCGCGGACGGCCGCAGATCCGTACGGGCCCGGGCGGCGTCGAGCAGCGCCGGCAGCAGGGCCTCCGGGGCGCGGTAGCCGTACTCGCCGGCGGCGGCCAGCCATTGGGGCAGCAGCTCGGTCAGGTCGGGTGCCGCGCCGCGGCGGCTGCCGCCTCCCGTCCCGCCGCGGTCGGCGAGCAGCAGGGCGAGCCTGCGGCGCGCCGCGGGCGGCAGCGGCGGCCGCGGGTCGTCCGGGGCCGGGGCCGGCCGTTCACCGGCCGGGGCGGGGCGCAGCGCGGCGCGCCGCCGCACCGTGCTGATCGCGGCCGCGTCCAGCAGGGCCGCCGCGGCGCTCTGCCCGGGCCGTACGGTCACCGGCGGCAGCCGCCGCTCGGTGCCCAGCAGCGCCGCGCTCACCAGATCGGGCCAGGGAGCCGGGGCGGTCGTCGGGGGCGTCGGGTGTGTCTCAGGGCTGGTGGTGGTCGTCATGCCCGTCCTCCAGGCATCGGTGGTGGGTGGGATCCTCGGGAGCGCGCGCTCCGGCGCGGCCGGGAATCGGGGTCACAGGGACACCGGGGACGGGTCCCAGACGGTCAGCGGAAGGAAGCCGCGGTGGCCGCACTCCCCGAAGACCGTGATCGGCGCGCCGCCCGATATGGCGGCCAGTTGCCAGATGCCCGTACCGACCGGGCAGCGTGGGTCCAGCGGCAGCGCCGACTCCCCGTCCGCGTCGGCCAGTTGCCAGCCCCGGCCGTCGCGGCCCGGTATCGGGGTGACGTCGGCCAGCACCACCGGCCAGGAGTCCAGCCAGGGATCGTCGCGCAGCGCATCGCCGTACGCGGCCAGGGCGGCGTCGATACCGCAGCCCGGCGGCACCGGGCCCGGGACGGCCGGGGCGTACCGCTCGCCCAGGGTGGCGCGCAGCGGACGGGCGCCCGGGTAGTAGGCGAGGTCCGCATCGATGACCAGACCGGGCGGCAGCGCCAGCTCCAGGGGACGGTTGGCGCCGGCGAACGACAGATGCAGCGCCATCCGGCCGGTCCGCTCGCCGCGCAGGAAGATCCGGCGGGTGGTCAACCTGCCGTCGTCGCTGTCCTGCTGGGCCAGCACCAGCCAGCGGTCCCGGACCGGCGCCGCATCCGGGCCGGTCAGCAACTCCGCCGCGTCCGTGGTCAGCCCCACCCGGGCGCGGACCGTGGCCGCCAGCGGGGCCGGCAGCCGGTCGATGCCGAGGAAGCCCTGGTCGAGGAGGTGCAGCAGCGCGCACTCCTCCAGCAGCCGGGCCGGCCAGTCAGCACCGGACGCCACCACCGGGCCCAACTCCCGTACCCGGGAGGCGAGACCGGGTGCCTGGGCGTCGACCATCCGCGCGGCCGTCTCGTCCCACGAGCGTCCCCCCGCCACGTCACCCGGCGCGCCGCCACCGTCCCGGCCGGCCGTGGCGAGGCCGGACTGCAGCAGATCCGCCAGCCGCTGTTCCAGCTCCGTGGCGCCCGCGCCGATCCGCTGCATCCGGCGCTCCGCCCGGCGCCGGGCGGCCTCCGGGTCGGCGGGCGCGCGCGAGCCGGCGGCGCCGGACGGTCCGGCCGCCGGCTGCTCCGCGCGCTCCCGGCGCGCGGTCAGCCACTCGCCGGCCCACTGCGGCGGCTCGCCGGCCGCCACCGCGCCCTCGCCCCCGGCCCAGAGCAGCAGCAGTCCCAGCGCGTGCTTGCACGGGAACTTGCGGCTCGGGCAACTGCACTTGAACGCCAGCCCCTTGACGTCCACGACCGCCTGATACGGCTTCTTCCCGTTGCCCTTGCACAGCCCCCACACCGCGCTGCCGTCCGCGCCGGTCTCCGACCACGGGCCGGGCGCCGCGAGCTTGCCGCCCGCCTTGCGTGATGCCTCGTCAGGCGCCAGTGCCAGCACCTGATCCGTCGTCCAGCGTTCCCCCTGCGGATTCATGTCTCCGACGCTACGACGGCCCACTGACAATGCCCCTCCCGCACGGCGAACTCGCAGGTCAGGAAGGGATTTCGGGGCATTGTCAGTGGCGTGGTGCAGGCTGGATCCAGCAAGCGGCCGTGAGGGAATTTCCCGGGCGCCGGCCGCGGATTCTTGCGACGAGGGGGACCCATGTCCGAGCTCATCAACGACACGACGGACGACACGACCGGCGACACGCAGACGACGGCGGAGGGGGCCGGGGGCGGCCAGGCGCTGCGCCCGCACGCCGAGGACAGCTTCGCCGACGAACTCAAGGCCCTCGCCGCGGCCGACGACCGGCCTCGGCCGGCGCGCTGGCGGCTCTCACCATGGGCGGTCGCCACGTATCTGCTCGGCGGCACGCTCGCCGACGGCACGGTCATCACACCGAAATACGTCGGCCCGCGCCGGATCGTCGAGGTCGCCGTGACGACCCTCGCGACCGACCGCGCACTGCTCCTCCTCGGCGTGCCCGGCACCGCCAAGACCTGGGTGTCGGAGCATCTCGCGGCGGCGGTCAGCGGCGATTCCACCCTCCTCGTGCAGGGCACCGCCGGCACCCCGGAAGAGGCGATCCGCTACGGCTGGAACTACGCCCAGCTGCTGGCCCACGGCCCCAGCCGGGAGGCGCTGGTGCCCAGCCCGGTGATGCGCGCGATGGCCCAGGGCATGACGGCGCGGGTGGAGGAGCTCACCCGCATCCCCGCCGACGTCCAGGACACGCTCATCACGGTCCTGTCCGAGAAGACCCTGCCCATCCCCGAGCTGGGCCAGGAGGTGCAGGCCGTCCGCGGCTTCAACCTCATCGCCACGGCCAACGACCGCGACCGCGGGGTCAACGAACTCTCCAGCGCGCTGCGCCGCCGCTTCAACACCGTGGTCCTGCCGCTGCCCGCGACGCCGGACGACGAGGTGGACATCGTCTCCCGGCGGGTCGCCCAGATAGGGCGTTCGCTGGACCTGCCACCCGCACCGGAGGGCCTGGAGGAGATCCGCCGGGTCGTCACGGTCTTCCGTGAGCTGCGCAACGGCCTCACCGCCGACGGCCGGACGAAGCTCAAGTCCCCGTCCGGCACGCTCTCCACGGCCGAGGCCATCTCGGTGGTGACCAACGGCCTGGCGCTCGCCACCCACTTCGGCGACGGTGTGCTGCGAGCCGGCGACGTGGCCGCGGGCATCCTGGGCGCGGTGGTCCGCGATCCGGCCGCCGACCGGGTCGTCTGGCAGGAGTACCTCGAAACGGTCGTGCGCGAGCGCGACGGCTGGAAGGACTTCTACCGCGCCTGCCGTGAGGTGAGCGCATGAGCACGCACGACACGGCGGCCCCACCGGGCGACGGCCGCGGGAGGGCGCCGGGCGACGCAGGGCCGTTCCTCCTGGGGGTGCGGCACCACGGCCCCGGATCCGCGCGGGCGGTGCGGGCCGCCCTGGAGCGGTGCACACCCGCCGCGGTGCTGATCGAGGGCCCGCCGGAGGCCGACGACCTGGTACCGCTGGCCGCACGGGACGGCATGCGGCCCCCGGTCGCCCTGCTCGCCCATATGCAGGACGATCCCGGCCGGGCGGCGTTCTGGCCGCTGGCCGAGTTCTCCCCGGAGTGGGTGGCGATGCGCTGGGCGCTGCAACACGGCGTCCCCGTCCGGTTCATCGACCTGCCCGCGGCACACACCCTCGCGATGACGGACCAGCCGGACGACGAGGACGCACGGGGCGGAGGGCGCGACCTCTCGGGAGAGGACGGAGAGCGTCACCTCTTGGGAGAGAACGGAGAGCACCGCCTCTCGGGAGAGGACGGAGAGCGCCCCCTCTCGGGAGAGATCGGAGAGCACCCCCTCTCGGGAGAGGAGGACGCCGGGCGGGGCCGCGGGCAGGGGCCGGCCCACGGGGGAGAGGAGGACCGCGACCAGGACGGGGTGCGGGTCGATCCGATCCGGGTGCTCGCCGAGACCGCCGGATACGACGACCCCGAGCGCTGGTGGGAGGACGTGGTCGAGCACCGCGCCGGCACCGGTGCCGACCGCCCGGGAGGCCCCGGCGCGGACGCGCTGGCGCCGTTCGCGGCACTGGCCGAGGCGATGGGTGCGCTGCGCGAGACGTACGGTGACGGCGGGCATGACCGGGACCCGGTCCGCGAGGCCCATATGCGGCTCCAACTGCACTCCGCGCGACGGGAGTTCGGGGACGCGGTCGCCGTGGTGTGCGGGGCGTGGCACGTGCCGGCGCTGCGCCACCGCGCCACCGTGACCGCCGACCGCCGGCTGCTCAAGGGTCTGCCCAAGGTGAAGACCGCGGTGACCTGGGTGCCCTGGACGCACCGGCGGCTGGCGCGGCGCAGCGGCTACGGCGCCGGCATCGCCTCGCCCGGCTGGTACGGCCACCTCTTCAGCGCCCCCGACCGCCCCGTCGAACGCTGGCTGACCAAGGTCGCCCGACTGCTCCGCGAGGAGGACTACGCGGTCTCGTCCGCACACGTCATCGAGGCGGTGCGGCTCGCGGAGGGACTCGCCACGGTGCGCGGCCGGCCGCTCGCCGGGCTGACCGAACTGGACGACGCGGTCCGCGCCGTGATGGGCGACGGCTCCGACGCACCCTCCGCGCTGATCCACGACCGGCTGGTGGTCGGCGAGGTCCTGGGAGAGGTCCCGGAGGACGCTCCCGCGGTACCCCTCCAGCGGGACCTGGCCCGCAGCCAGCGGGCCCTGCGGCTCAAACCGGAGGCGCTGGAACGGGAGTTGGAGCTGGACCTGCGCAAGGAGACCGACGGCGGTCGCAGCCGGCTGCTGCACCGGCTGCGGCTGCTCGACATCCCCTGGGGCGAGCCGGTCCGCTCCCGGGGCAGCACCGGCACCTTCCGGGAGACCTGGCGGCTGCGCTGGGAACCGGAGCTGGCCGTACGGGTCGCCGAGGCCGGCATCTGGGGCACGACCGTGCTCGCCGCCGCCACCGCCAAGGCCGCCTCCGAGGCGTCCGGAGCGGCCGCGCTCGCCGAGGTGACCGCGCTCGCCGAACGCTGTCTGCTCGCCGGACTTCCGGACGCCCTGCCGGTGGTGATGCGGGCGCTGTCGGACCGTGCGGCGCTCGACGCGGACGTGGGCCATCTCGCCCAGGCGCTGCCCGCCCTGGTCCGGTCGGTGCGCTACGGCGATGTGCGCGGCACGGACGCCGGGGCGCTCCGCGAGGTCGCCCTCGGTCTGGCCGAGCGGGTCTTCGTCGGCCTGCCACCGGCCTGCCTCGGCCTGGACGCCGACGGCGCCGCGGAGATGCGCGGCCACCTCGACGCCACACACCGAGCCGTCACCCTGCTCGCCCAGCCGTCCGACACGCCGGAGTCGAGCTCCGCGCCTTCGCAGCACTCCACGTTTGAGCTGAGTTCCGCGCCTGGGCAGCACTCCACGTCTGAGGCGGATCCCGCGCCCGAATCGCACCGCACGTCTGGGCCGGGCTCCGCGTCTGGGCCGGATTCCGCGCCCGAATCGCACTCCACGTCTGAGCCGGGCTCCACGTCTGGGCCGAGCTCCACGTCTGGGGCGGGCTCCGCTTCTGGGCCGGGCTCCGCGCCTGAGCCGCACGCCATGTCTGAGCCGCACGCCACGTCTGAGCCGAGATCCGCGCCCGAGTCGTACTCCGTGCCGGAGTCGCGAGCGCGAACGGAACCCCCGCGCCGGGAGGGCCCTGGTCTGCGGGCCCGCTGGGCCGGGGTGTTGCGGGCGGTCAGCGGCCGGGAGACGGTTCCCGGGCTGATCCGCGGGCGGGCGGCCCGACTCCTGCTGGACGACGGCGAGTTGGACCCCAACGGCGCCGAGCGGCTGATGGGGCTCGCCCTCTCGCCCGGCACTCCGCCCACCGATGCCGCCGCCTGGATCGAAGGGTTCCTGGGAAGCGGGGCGGGCGGCGACGGCGGCATGCTGCTGGTCCACGACGAACGGCTGCTCGCCCTGGTCGACCGCTGGCTGACCGGCGTCCCGGACGCCGCGTTCACGGACGTACTGCCGCTGCTGCGCCGGACGTTCGCGGAGTACGAGTCCGGGGTGCGGCGCACGCTCGGCGAACTGATCCGCCGCGGCCCCGCGGCACCCACGTCCGGCTCCGCCGACCCCACCGGCGACGCCGTGGCCGCGGCCGTGCCCGGTTTCGGCCCCGGCCTGGACCGCGACCGTGCCGCCGCCGTCCTGCCCACCCTCCGCCTGCTCCTCGGCATCGAACAGTACGGCTTCGAGGAGGAGCGCTCCGGCACGCAGGCCGCCGTCAACGACCCGAACAAGCTGAAGGGACTGAGCGCCCCGGAGGAGTCGAGCGACCTGAACGACCCGAATGGCCTCAACGACCTTATGGGAGCCATGAGTTGAACACCCCGCTTACCGGCCCGCAGGCCGGCACGACGGCAGCCCCCACCCCGGCAACAACCGCTGCCTCACGTCCCGCTCCCGCCTCCGTCCCAGCCCCGGTCGCCGTGCCCGGCCCCGCCCCCGATGCCCCGGTAGCCGCCTCCGCCTCCGCCCCCGTCCCCGCTCCCGAAGTCGACGCCGAACGCCTCCGTCGTTGGCGGCTGGTGCTCGGTGGCGGTGGGGCGGACGGTACGGGACATGAGCTGCACGGGCGGGATGCCGCGATGGACGGGGCGCTGGCCTCGCTCTACGGGCGTCAGAAGGAGCCCGGCGGCCGGGCCGCGGACGGCGGCCGGCGCACGGCCGGGCTCGGGGCCTCGGCGCCCGGAGTGGCGCGCTGGCTCGGCGACATCCGGACGTACTTCCCGTCCTCCGTGGTGCAGGTGATGCAGCGGGACGCCATCGACCGGCTGGGGCTGTCCGCACTCCTCCTGGAGCCGGAGATGCTGGAGGCGGTCGAGGCGGACGTCCATCTGGTGGGCACCCTGCTCTCGCTCAACAAGGTCATGCCGGAGACGACCAGGGAGACCGCACGGGCCGTCGTCCGCAAGGTCGTCGAGCAGCTGGAGAAGAAGCTCGCGACCCGCACCCGCGCCACGCTCACCGGCGCGTTGGACCGCTCCGCCCGGATCGCCCGCCCGCGCCACCGCGACATCGACTGGGACCGCACGATCCGCGCCAACCTCAAGAACTACATCCCCGAGTACCGCACGGTCGTCCCCGAGCGGCTGATCGGCTACGGCCGGGCCGCGCAGTCCGTGAAGAAGGACGTGGTGCTCTGCATCGACCAGTCCGGTTCGATGGCCGCCTCGGTCGTCTACGCCTCGGTGTTCGGGGCGGTGCTGGCCTCGATGCGGGCCCTGGACACCCGGCTGGTCGTCTTCGACACCGCGGTGGTGGACCTGACGGACCAGCTGGACGACCCGGTCGACGTCCTCTTCGGCACCCAGCTCGGCGGCGGCACGGACATCAACCGCGCGCTCGCCTACTGCCAGTCCCGCATCACCCGCCCCGCCGAGACCGTCGTCGTGCTCATCAGTGACCTCTACGAGGGCGGCATCCGGGACGAGATGCTGAAGCGGGTCGCCGCGATGAAGGCGTCCGGGGTGCAGTTCGTGACGCTGCTCGCGCTGTCCGACGAGGGCGCGCCGGCCTACGACCGGGAGCACGCCGCGGCCCTCGCGGCCCTGGGCGCCCCGGCGTTCGCCTGTACGCCTGATCGGTTTCCGGACGTGATGGCGGCTGCTTTGGAGAAACGGCCGCTGCCCATACCGGACATGACGGAGCAACGGTGACAGGCACGCCGGAAGGAGTTGCCGGGCACCTGCCCATTCATGCAAGGATCAGGACATCGCTTGATCGCTCGCGATGTGTGTGACACCGAGGCGTTATGCCCGAGTGTCCCCTCCCTCCAGCTACCGCTGGGCGGTACCTCCGGCCCGGCATCCGTAGGGGAAGGCCCTTCCTTGTCTGCTGTGTTCGCTCTGCCCGGAACCGTGCGCAGGTCGCGCACGGTGGCCGTGCGGCACGCGCTGCTGGCGGGGCTGTTCCTGGTGGGCTTCGCCGTTCTCGGCTTCGCCTTCGGTCCCGGCGCCCAAGCCGACGGCCGGGCGGACTCGCCGGCCGATCGCGCGGGCTCGCCGGCGCCGTCCGGGGCCACGTCCCCGGCGCAGGCACCGGCCGCCGGTGAGCGGACCCCAGCGGACCGGACGGCCACGGACCGGACGGCCACGGACCGGACGGCCACGGACCGGACGGCCACGGACCGGACGGCCACGGACCGGACGGCCACGGACCGGACGGCCACGGAC
>NZ_JBHWDV010000047.1:0-7408 GCF_042734445.1 Streptomyces sp. NPDC059649 | reverse complement strand
CGGACGGCCACGAACCGGACGGCCACGGACCGTAGCGCGGGCGACACCGACCGGACCGCAGCACACCGGACCGCCGCGGACCGCTCGGCCGACCCGTACCGGGCCGCCACCCGGTACGGGTCGGCCGAGCACGCGGACCATGCGTCCTGGGCGCACCGGTCGGCCGGTTCCGGGACGGCCGTCGGGGGGCAGGAGGGCGCCGCAGCCGGTGCCCGGATCACCGAGCACGCGGACACCGCCGGCACCGAACTCACCGACCCCGTACGGCCCGCCGCCGAGCAGGCCGGGCCGATCGCTGGCGCGGGTACGGTCACCGGCCCGGTGACCGGTGCCGTGCGCGCGATCGGGGACGCGGTCGGCGGTGCGCTGCCCGTGCAGCTGCCGTCCGTCGAGCGCCCGGGGCAGCCCGGTCACGGCGACGGCTCGCCGCACGACGGTGGCGGGACCGGCGGCGAGGGGCCGTCCGGTGTGCGTACCGCCGCTCCGGTCGGCGGCCCGGCCGTCGTCCCGCCGGCGCACTGCGTCGAGGGGAAGGCCCAGACCGCCCCGCAGCTGCCGGCCGCCCTGTCCGGTCAGGGTGACACGGACCGCCACGGCCTGCCGGAGCAGCAGCTCCCGCAGGGCCCGACGGCGCCCGCCCCGCACTCCGCCGGCGACCAGCACGGTCCCCGTGGCGGGGACCAGCACTCCGCCGCACCGGCGGACGCACCACGCTTCCGGCTGCTGCCCGGTGGCGTCCGTACGGCCGACGGCGCCCCGACGCGCCGCCGGGCCGAAGAGATCCTCGAATTCCCGGGCTAGGGCAGACCGCTCCGCGTCTCCGACTGGACCTGCCGCGCGGGGGCGGGACAGGTCTGCCCCTCACACCCTCCGGAATTCAAAGGACTTCACCTCCATGCGTACGAACATCCGTCGTGCCGTCGTTGTCGCGGCTGCCGCCACCGGCCTGTGGGCCCTGGGCTCGGTCGCCGCCAACGCGGCCGAACTGCCCGTCGGCCCCCCGGAGCTGCCCGCCACCGGCGCGCTCACCGGCGCCACTCCGCAGCTGCCCACCGCCGACCTGACCGGTACGGCGACCAAGGCCGCGGGCACCGCCACCGACACCGGCACGGGCACCGACACCGGCACGGGCACCGCCACCGGCACGGGCACCGCCACCGCACAGAAGACCGTCGGCGACCTGGCGGACAAGGCCACCGGCGTCCTCGGCGGCGGGGTGCCCACCCAGGGCCTGCCCGGCACCGGACGGCTGACCGACGCCGCCGACGTGCAGCACGCCAAGAAGGCCACGAAGGTCAACAACGGCCGGCACGCGAAGAAGGCCCTGAAGGCCGTCAAGAAGACCGCCGGCGCCGTCGACCTCGGCGCCGCCGACCTCCGTGCGATCGGCAGCCTCCCGAACGGCACGCTGCCCACCGCCCCGTCGCTGCCCGCGGCTCCGGGTGTGCCCGCCGCCCCGGCCGTGCCCGCCGCGGAGCTGCCCGGTGGTCTGCCCTCGCTGCCCTCGGCCCCGGCGCTGCCCAAGGCCCCCGGGTCCGCCGACAACCTGCTGGCCGGGCTGGCCGGTGCCGGCACCCGCACCGAGCAGCTGACGCAGCTGACGCAGCTGACGAAGCAGGCGCCGGCCGCGTTCGCCGGCGCCCGGCCGGTCGTCGACGAGACCGCCGCCGATGTGCTGCCGCCGGTCGCCCGCCGGGTGGTCGTCAAGGTCGTGCCGGTCGCCCAGGGCGCGGCCGGCGGCGTGGGCTGGCTCGCCGGTGACGCGGCCGGCCGGACCGTTCCGTTCGTGACCGTCGTCAGTGGCCGGGCGCAGCCGTTCGCGCTGGGCGTCACCACGGACGCGGTGCCGTTCGCGCTGGGCGCCGCCCCCGACGCGGTGCCGTTCGCGCAGGGCAAGGGTGCCGGGGCCGTGGCTTTCGCGCAGGACAAGGGCGCCGGGGCCGTGGCCTTCGCGCAGGGCACGGGTGCGGTGGCGATTCCGTTCGCCGAGGGTCTGGCCACGGTCGTCGTGACCGACGGCAGGGCCACCGCGACCCAGGCCGTCGCCGGTGTGCGGGGCGGGGCCCCGGCGCAGGCCGTCCCGGCCGTGCCCGGTGACCTGAGCGACGCCGCGAACATCCCGGCGCTGCCGGTCCTGCCGGCTCTCCCGGTCCAGGGCGTCTGAGGCCGGTAGGCCCATCCACCGGTTCCGGCCGCGGCGGCGGCCGGAGACCGGAGCACCCGAAACAGCCGGGCGGTCCTCTGTGGGGGAGGACCGCCCGGCCTCGGTGTGTTCGGGGCCGGGAAGCTTCGGCATAAACGCCGGGGCCGGCAGATGAGCACACCGTGAAATCGAAGAAAAAGAGGAGGAGAGCCGCGAGTGCGACAGAACCTCGGCCGCTCGGTCACCGGTCGCACCTCCCTCCTGGGTGTCCCCTCAACTCACATGCACTGGGAGAGAGTTGAGAGGTCGAGGGGGCTCTGGGCCGGAGCCGCGTAATCCCCCGGTCGGCGTGCTGAAATCCGGGCGGAGACCGAGCGTGGCCAAAAGATCTGTGACCGTAATCACCGCTGGAGTGTGATCTGCGATTTAGGACCTCAAGTCCTGCGGCGATAACCTGCGAGACGGACATGCCGCGTATCCGGACACCGTGTATACGCCTCCCCTGTGACAGCGCCGTCACGTTGCCCTTCGCGGCACGCCCATCGCAGACAACGAACCGCGATAACTACGGCGATTCTGAGAAGACAAGGGACGGACGCGCGTGGACCTGTTCGAGTACCAGGCGAGGGACCTCTTCGCCAAGCACGGTGTACCGGTGCTGGCCGGTGAAGTCATCGACACGCCTGAGGCGGCCCGCGAGGCGACCGAGCGGCTGGGCGGCAAGTCCGTCGTCAAGGCCCAGGTGAAGGTCGGCGGCCGTGGCAAGGCCGGCGGCGTCAAGCTGGCCGCGACCCCGGACGAGGCCGTCGCCCGCGCGACGGACATCCTCGGCATGGACATCAAGGGCCACACGGTCCACAAGGTGATGATCGCCGAGACCGCGCCGGAGATCGCCGAGGAGTACTACGTCTCGTACCTCCTCGACCGCACCAACCGCACCTTCCTGGCCATGGCCTCGGTGGCCGGCGGCATGGACATCGAGGAGGTCGCCGCGACGACCCCCGAGAAGCTCGCCAAGGTCCCGGTCGACGCCAACGAGGGCGTCTCCATCGAGAAGGCCCGCGAGATCGTCGCCCAGGCGAAGTTCCCGGCCGAGGTGGCCGAGAAGGTCGCCGAGGTCCTCGTCACCCTGTGGAAGACCTTCATCGCCGAGGACGCGCTCCTCGTCGAGGTCAACCCGCTCGCCAAGGTCGCCAGCGGTGAGGTCATCGCCCTCGACGGCAAGGTGTCCCTGGACGCCAACGCCGAGTTCCGCCAGCCGGAGCACGAGGCCCTCGAGGACAAGGACGCAGCCAACCCGCTCGAGGCTGCGGCCAAGGCCAAGGGTCTGAACTACGTCAAGCTCGACGGCCAGGTCGGCATCATCGGCAACGGCGCGGGTCTCGTCATGAGCACCCTGGACGTCGTCGCCTACGCCGGCGAGGCGCACAACAACGTCAAGCCCGCCAACTTCCTCGACATCGGTGGCGGCGCCTCCGCCGAGGTCATGGCGAACGGCCTGGAGATCATCCTCGGCGACCCGGACGTGAAGTCCGTGTTCGTCAACGTCTTCGGTGGTATCACCGCCTGTGACGAGGTCGCCAAGGGCATCGTGCAGGCCCTGGAGCTGCTCAAGTCCAA
Source organism: Streptomyces sp. NPDC059649 (assembly GCF_042734445.1). Taxonomy (NCBI): domain Bacteria; kingdom Bacillati; phylum Actinomycetota; class Actinomycetes; order Kitasatosporales; family Streptomycetaceae; genus Streptomyces; species Streptomyces sp. NPDC059649. The sequence goes on along the minus strand of NZ_JBHWDV010000047.1, from coordinate 3,645 downwards.
GGGCGAAGAGGTCACCAAGCCCCTGGTCGTGCGCCTCGACGGCAACAACGCGGAGCTGGGCCGCCAGATCCTGTCGGAGGCCAACCACCCGCTGGTGCAGCGCGTGGACACCATGGACGGTGCGGCCGACAAGGCCGCCGAGCTGGCCGCTAAGTAAGAGGGACGAGGACACTAACAACCATGGCTATCTTCCTCACCAAGGAAAGCAAGGTCATCGTCCAGGGCATGACCGGTGCCACTGGCATGAAGCACACCAAGCTGATGCTGGGTGACGGCACCAACATCGTCGGCGGGGTCAACCCGCGCAAGGCCGGCACCTCCGTCGACTTCGACGGCACCGAGGTCCCGGTCTTCGGCTCCGTCAAGGAAGCGATGGAGAAGACGGGCGCCAACGTCTCCGTCCTCTTCGTCCCGCCGGCCTTCGCCAAGGCCGCCGTCGTCGAGGCGATCGACGCCGAGATCCCGCTGGCCGTCGTCATCACCGAGGGCATCGCGGTGCACGACTCCGCCGCCTTCTGGGCGTACGCGAAGGCCAAGGGCAACAAGACCCGGATCATCGGCCCGAACTGCCCCGGCCTGATCACCCCCGGCCAGTCCAACGCCGGCATCATCCCGGGCGACATCACCAAGCCCGGCCGCATCGGCCTGGTGTCGAAGTCCGGCACGCTGACCTACCAGATGATGTACGAGCTGCGCGACATCGGCTTCTCGTCGGCCGTCGGCATCGGCGGTGACCCGGTCATCGGCACCACGCACATCGACGCGCTCGCCGCGTTCGAGGCCGACCCGGACACCGACCTGATCGTGATGATCGGCGAGATCGGCGGCGACGCCGAGGAGCGTGCGGCCGACTTCATCAAGGCCAACGTCACCAAGCCGGTCGTCGGCTACGTCGCGGGCTTCACCGCGCCCGAGGGCAAGACCATGGGCCACGCCGGCGCCATCGTCTCCGGCTCCTCCGGCACCGCCCAGGCGAAGAAGGAGGCCCTGGAGGCCGCCGGCGTCAAGGTCGGCAAGACCCCGTCGGAGACCGCGCGGCTGGCCCGCGAGATCCTCGTCGGCTGACTCGGCCGAGCCCGGCAGACGCACTGCCGGTCCTCGCGGCGTCGGCACCGCCGGACCCGTCCTGCGGCGCAGTGCTCGCCGTGTACCCGGACGCGGGCCCGTACCCCTGGTGGGTGCGGGCCCGCGCCCGTTTTCCGGCCGGTGGTCGGCGCACCTCGGGGCCGGTGGTCAGCGCACCTCGGGCAGCAGCCGGGCCTGGTCCGTCGGGGTGCGGTGCACGGCGCGGTCGGTGGCCGGTCCGGGGTGCCGGGTGGCCGGAGCCTTCGCCTCGGGCGGCTGCGGCGGTGTGGCGTAGTGGTCCGGCGCGGCGACCGCGACGGACAGGGTGACCAGCGCGAACAGTCCGGTCAGCCCGAACGCGGCCCGGGTCGTCCGGCGGGCCCCGCGCTCGCTGCCGTCCCGTACCTGCGCACCGGTCGGCGGCGGCTCCCCGGTGGCGGGCCCGTCGTCCGCCGGGCCGGTGAGGAGCGCGGCCAGCCGGTCCCGCAGGATCGCGCCCTGCCGTGCCGGCGGCTGCCCGGCGAGGCCCAGTTCGGGCAGATCGGCGGCGAGCAGGTCCCGGGCGTGGGTGAGCCGGCCGGCCGCGGCCCGGGTGCTGGCCTCGACCTCGGCCGCGGTCGCGTACAGGCCGAGCCCGAGGCCGTCGTGCAGCAGCAGCACCCGCCGGTACGGGGCGGGCAGCGCGGCGATCGCCTCCCGCAGCGCACGGTCCGCGTCGTCCGAAGGCTCCTCCTGCTCCATACGGGTGGACGTCCGTCCTCCCGGTACCAGGCGGTGCCACGGCCGCAGCGCCTGCTCGTACACCGCGGCCCGCACCCAGCCCGCCGGGTCCGGGGCCACCGCGACCTCCGGCCACCGCTGCCAGGCCAGGTGGAAGCCGCGCTCCACGGCCCGCCGGGCGAGCCGGGGCTGTCCGGTGAGCAGATACGCCTGCCGGGTCAGCGCGGTGGCGTGTTGGGTGTGCAGCTCATCGAAGGCGGTGGCGGCGGGGGACGGCCCGGGAGCGGGCGGGGAGGCGTTCGCGGTCATGCCCAGCAGTGTGGAAAGCGGCAAACCCACCTTGGTCGCGACACGTGCGACACGGCGACCATTTCGCCGGTACGTGGTGGAAATTTGCTTTCTTGGCAGCATGGCGGCGTGAGTGAGTACCTCGGCAGCGGCCCCGCATGGTCCCCGTCCGGCCTGCCCGCGACCCGGCGCTCCTCCGCGCTCGGCGCCGCCTTCCTCGGCGGGGTGACCGCCGCCGGGCTCGGCCTCGGCGCGCTGACGGTGGCGGTGCTGCTGCTGTGGGTCGCCGCCCCCTACCCCGACACCAGCCTGTCCCGGGCGCTGCACCTCGCCGCGGACCTGTGGCTGCTGGCGCACGGCGGGGACCTCGTACGGGACGTGCCGCACTCGGCCGTGCCGGCACCGGTGGCGCTCACCCCGCTGCTGCTCGCCGTCCTGCCGGTGTGGCTGCTGCACCGGGCCGCCCGGCACACCCTGGCCACCGCGGACGACCCGCCCCCGGCGGCCGGCCCGACCGCGCCGCGCACCCTGCTCGGCGCGCTGCTCACCGGATACCTGCTGGTCGCGGGCGCTGCCCTGGGTTACGCCTCGGCCGGCCGGCTGGCCGCCGAACCGCTCAGCGCGCTGCTGTGCGTGCCGGGCACCGCCGTCGCCACGATGGCCGTCACCACCTGGCGGGTCCTGGGGCACGGCGGTACCGCCCTGCTGCCCGCGGGCGTCCGGCGGGCCTTCGCGAAGGTGCCCGGCCGGCTGCGGACCGTCCTCGGCGGCAGCCGGCTCGCCGCCGCCCGGCGGGCCGCCGGCGCGGGCCTCGTGGCGCTGCTGGTGGGCGGGGCGCTGCTGACCCTCGTCGGGCTCGCGGTGCACGGCGGCCGGGTGCGGCACGACCTCCTCCAGCTCGCACCGGACTGGGCGAGCCGCGCCACGGTGCTGCTGCTGTGCCTCCTGCTGCTCCCGAACGCGGCGGTCTGGGGCGCCGCCTACGGCCTCGGGCCGGGGTTCACGCTGGGCGCGGGCAGCACGATCGGCCCGCTGGGCGCCTCGGCGCACCCCCCGGTGCCGCGGCTGCCGCTGCTCGGCGGGGTGCCGGAGGTGGGCCCGGGTACGCCGCTGACCTGGGCGGTGGCCGTCCTGCCGGTGGCCGCCGGGGTCTGGCTCGCCCGTTCGGTGGCCCGTATGGCGACCGACACCCGGACCGACGCCGACGCCGACACCGAGACCGGGACCGGGACCGACGCCGATACCGGCTCCGCGGGCGGGACGTGGCCCGGGCCCTGGTCGTGGCGGCGGGCGGCCGGTGTCGCGGTGTTCGCGGCCGGCCTCTGCGGCGCCGGCGCGGCGGTGCTGGCGGGCCTGGCCGGCGGGGCGCTGGGGCACGGGGCGCTCGCCGCGTTCGGCCCGAGCGGCTGGCGCACCGGCCTCGCGACGGCCGCCTGGACCGCCGTCACCGGCGTCCCCGTCGCCCTCGCCCTGCGGTCCTGGCGACTCCGGCGCGCCCGGGGAACGACGCCGGCGGACGCCGGCGGGAAGGCGACGGCCGACGGGGCGGCGACGGCGGACGGGGCGGCGACC